>CAWUKF010000244.1:0-4198 GCA_963922745.1 uncultured Sphingomonadales bacterium | reverse complement strand
GCGCGCGGATGATCGATGCCTCGGCCTGCGCCAGATTGGCGCGCGCCAGTTCGACCTGCGCGCGGGCCTGCGTCACCCGCGCCTCAATCCGGGTCGGATCGATTCTCGCCAGCACCTGTCCTGCCGTCACCGGAGAGTTGAAATCGACATAGACATCGGTCACCTGGCCGGAAATTTCGGATCCGACCTTGATCGTATTGAGCGCCCGCACCTTGCCGCTGGCCGAAACAATCCGGGCAACCTCCCCGCGCGTCACCGGCTCGGTCACATATTCATAATCCGGTGATGACGGCACCAGGACCTTGTACAGGATGGCAAGGAACAGGATGGCGACAAGGCCAGCGACAACGGGATGTCTGCGCACCCACACTAGCGTCCGGTCGATGATGGCTTTTCTCCGTGTCTTACTCAGGTAAGTCACTATGTCACGGAGATTGGCGATAGGCAACAAGAGACAATAGCCCAGGCCAGACAATGCGCATCAGCCGGTTCAATTCCACACGGCGGTGTCCCGAATAGCATTTTGCGCTTGACAATGAGAACAGATATGGAACATTAAGGGTTCATTGACGGAACGAATGGAATTATCACATGCTCAGTATCGCTATCTCTTCCTTTTTCCTCGTCGCATTATTCGGTGCCGTCACGGTCATCGCGATGATGTTTTCCCGCTATCGGGACCGGATTACCAGCGTCATTCAAGCTGAATTGCAGAGTGATCGCGGCAAGCCCGTTCTCGCCTCGTCGGCCCCTTATCACCGGATTGTCAGGACGCCCCAGATTGCGGTCCGTCATCGCTCGCTGCAGACCGTTCCGTTGCGCGCTGCCGCTTGACCTTCGCGTAGCTGCGGACGCTGAAGGGGATCAATATCAGATAGCCAATGCTGATCGCTGACAGCATGATCCACGGCGAGTTGATCAGCGCGACGCCGACCAGGGCAATGATCGCGATCGCTTCCAGTCTGATATTCTTGCGCACGCGCAGCGAAGACCAGCTGTAGGTCGCGGTGTTCGACAGCATCAGGAAAGCAATCAGCACGATCCACGGCGCCACCAGCGCATAATGGCGGAAAATTTCTTCGCCGGTGATCATCCACAGATAGAGCGGCAGCATCGCAAGACCCGCGCCGACCGGAGCCGGAATGCCGGTCAGGAAACCGGCCGACTTGTGCGGCTGGTCATCGGCATCGATCAGGGCGTTGAACCGCGCCAGCCGGAGCGCGCAGGCGACAACCATTGTCAGCGCCAGCACCCAGCCGAATTGCGGCATATATTGCGTGGACCAGAGGAACATGACCAGCGCCGGCGACACGCCAAAGGCGATCACGTCCGACAGCGAGTCCAGTTCCGCGCCAAAGCGGCTCTGGGCATTGAGCAGGCGGGCGACCCGTCCGTCGAGGCCATCCAATATGCCAGCCAGTACGATCGATGCGGCGGCCAGCACCCAATTGTCCATATAGGCAAAGCGCACGCTGCTCAGGCCGACGCACAGCGCCAGTGCGGTGACCGCATTGGGGACGAAGGCGCGCAGCGGGATGCCGCGTTCGGGCTGTTTGAGGGAGCCTTTTTTTGCCATCAGCCTTTTCGCATTCCGCCGTCAGGCCGGTTGGAGATCATTGACCCACGCCTTCAATCTCTTTGGCTTCACCGACCACCGCAAGTATGGTTTCGCCGGCAATCGACCGTTGTCCCAGCACCACATTGGGTGTGGTGCCCTTGGGCAGATAGACATCGACGCGGCTGCCAAAGCGAATCAGGCCGATACGCTGACCCACGGCAACAAAGTCGCCTTCCTTGACGAACGACATGATCCGCCTCGCCACCAGGCCGGCAATCTGGGTAAAGCCGACCTTGAGCCCGTCATTGCGCTCGACCAGGAAATGCTGGCGCTCATTTTCCTCGCTCGCCTTGTCGAGATCGGCGTTGAGGAATTTTCCGGATATATAGGCCTGCCGCTTGACCGTTCCCTCAATCGGGGTGCGGTTGATATGCACGTCGAACACGCTCATGAAGATCGACACGCGGATAAGCTCCTCGTCGCCGAGTCCGCCCTCGCCCTGCAGTTCGACCGGCGGCTTCACCGGCATTATCAAATTTATCAGGCCATCGGCAGGCGCGACAATATATTTCTCGTCGAGCGGCGTTACCCGTTTCGGATCGCGGAAGAAGGTCAGAACCCACGCCGTCACGGCCGCCATCGGCCATGCCAGGGTCTCCCATGCCATGAGCGCAAAAAACAGGGTGATTGCAGCCGCGATCACCGCAAATTTGCGGCCTTCAGGATGGACGGGCGGGAAAGACCATTTGGCTTCACCCAGGCCCTTGTTTGAATATTTTTCGATTGCCATGGGTGCTACTTAGAGACGGCTCATAGTTCTGACAACACTCCCGTTGATATAATGAAGCGTCGGCAGCGATAATCTGCGCACGTCCCGGACGATCCCTGTGCGCAACTCTAGGTTGAACAAATGACAATCTTTGCTAAGAGGCTGGCAGCATCATTCCTCCCTTATGTTCCCGTTTCAGGAAAGAATTAAGCAATATGTCGAAAATCAAGGTCAAAAACCCGGTCGTCGAAATTGACGGCGATGAAATGACGCGGATCATCTGGCAGTGGATTCGCGAGCGGTTGATTGAGCCTTATCTCGACATTGATCTGCATTATTATGATCTCTCGATCGAAATGCGCGACGAGACCAATGACAAGATCACTGTCGACGCAGCCAATGCGATCAAGAAACATGGCGTCGGCGTCAAATGCGCCACCATCACACCGGACGAACAGCGGGTCGAGGAATTCGGCCTGAAGCGAATGTGGAAATCGCCGAACGGCACGATCCGCAACATCCTTGGCGGCGTCGTGTTCCGCGAGCCAATCGTGATCGACAATGTGCCGCGTCTGGTTCCCGGCTGGACCGATCCGATCGTCGTTGGCCGTCATGCCTTTGGTGACCAGTATCGCTGCACCGACTTCAAGGTTCCCGGTCCCGGCAAGCTGCGTCTGGTGTGGGAAGGCGACAATGGCGACACGATCGACGAGGAAGTGTTCCAGTTCCCCTCCCCCGGTATCGCCATGGCGATGTACAATCTCGATGACTCGATCCGCGATTTTGCCCGCGCCTCGATGAACTATGGCCTGAACCGGGAATGGCCGGTCTACCTGTCGACCAAGAACACGATCATGAAAGCCTATGACGGGCGCTTCAAGGATCTGTTCGAAGAGATCTTCCAGGAAGAATTCAAGGACAAGTTTGACAAGGCCGGAATCACCTACGAACATCGCCTGATCGACGACATGGTCGCCTCGGCGCTGAAATGGAGCGGCAAATTTGTCTGGGCCTGCAAAAACTACGATGGCGATGTCCAGTCGGATACCGTCGCGCAGGGCTTTGGTTCGCTTGGTCTGATGACCTCCGTCTTGATGACGCCGACCGGCGACTGCGTGGAAGCGGAAGCGGCGCATGGTACCGTGACCCGTCACTATCGCCAGCATCAGCAGGGCAAGGCAACCTCGACCAATCCGATCGCCTCGATCTTCGCCTGGACCCGCGGCCTGATCTATCGCGGCAAGTTCGATGATACGCCCGATGTGACGCGCTTCGCCGAAACCCTGGAGCGGGTCTGCATCCAGACCGTCGAAAATGGCGACATGACCAAAGATCTTGCGATCCTTATCGGACCAGACCAGTCGTGGATGACCACCGAACAGTTTTTCGAAGCGGTACGCTCCAATCTCGAAACCGAGATGCAGAACTGGAAATAGTCACTCGGTGACACTGGCAGCTTCGGGCGAGCGGATATCCTCGCGCCCGAAGCCCATCCCGACGATCCGCCCCGGGACGCGACGCAACAGCGGTACCCGGTTCAGCACCCGTAGCAGCAAGAAAGGCTTCTCGATCGGTCGGGTGCGCCGCAGTAACGGTGCAATCACCCGGTCCTGCGCCAGTTTCTGAAAGGCCTGCATCCGCCGAACCGGCCCGATCCGGCGGCGGTAGACCTGTTCCAGCAGCCGATCCGGGTCTTCTCCCCTCGCCATCGGGGCGGCCAGAACATTCGCCGCAGTGACCGCATCCTGCACGGCGATATTGATCCCGACCCCGGCAATCGGCGACATCGCGTGCGCCGCATCGCCAATCATCAGCAGCCCCGGGCAATGCCAGCGCTCGAGCCGGTCCAGCGCCACTTCCAGGGTCTTGAC
>CAWUKF010000243.1:0-4223 GCA_963922745.1 uncultured Sphingomonadales bacterium | reverse complement strand
ATCGCCTATGCCGCGATGACCGATGCCCATTGGGAAGCGGTCTTTGATGTCGTCGGTCGCCCCGACCTGAAGACCGAAGAAAAATACAAGGGCCTCGCTAACCGCAGCATCCACATGGCCGAGCTTGCCTCGATCATCGCCAGCGAAACGCCAAACCTGACCAGCGCGCAAATGGTAGCTACCCTGGCCGAACAGGATGTACCCGCTGCCCCCTGCCTTTCGCTGGAGAATCTGCCCGCCGATCGACAGGTCTTGGCGATGGGCATATTCGAACAGACCGAGCATCCGCTGCTCGGCCCGGTCCAGCATGTCACGCCACCGGCGCGCTTTGGCGGTAGCAAGCTGGCGCCTCGCGGTCCCAGTCCGGCACTGGGTGAACATAGCGCCGATATCCTCGCCGAACTCGCCGCGCGGGCCGAGCCATAGAGCGTGTCAATCGCCGGGCCGGTCCCCATCTTGTTGCGTAAATCTGCGATCCGTTTAATCTCCTGGGAAAAATAAGGAGAGAATCGCATGACCTGGCAGATGGCCGATATCTGGGAGAATATCGCGGCAGCGATACCCGACAAGCCCGCGATTGTTGACGGTGACAAGCGCTACAGCTGGGCGGACTATGAAAAGCGCGCTGCCCGGGTCGCGCAGGTGTTGACGGACCACGGCCTCAAACCCGGCGCAAAGCTGTCGATCTACAGCTATAATGCCGCCGAATATATGGAAACCCAGTTCGGGGCGTTCAAGGCGCGAATCTGCCCGGTCAACGTCAACTACCGCTATCTTGAGGCGGAACTCACCCATGTGATCAACAATAGCGACAGCGAGGCGCTGGTCTTCCAGGCGCAGTTCGCGTCGCGCGTCGCCGCGATCCGCGACCAGCTCGACCAGGTGAAACTGTTTCTCGAGATCGAGGACGGCTCGGGCGAACATCTAGACGGCGCGATATCCTATGAGCAGGCATTGCAAGATGCCCAGCCAATGCCGGTGATCGAGCGGTCGGATGATGATCTCTATATGCTCTACACCGGCGGCACCACCGGCATGCCGAAGGGCGTGATGTATGACCACAAGACCTTTGCCAGCGCCTTGCTCGCCAAGGGCTTCGAGATGCGGATGATGGACCCGCCAACCGATTCATCCAGCTTCGGGCCGCTGGTTCAGCAGCTGCATGCCGCCGGGGCGGTTTCCCGCTCCATTCCCGCCTGCCCGCTGATGCACGGCACCGGCATGTGGATCGGTGCGATGATCCCGCACAGTCTGGGCGGCTGCGTGGTGCTGTTCGACAACAGCCATTTTGACCCCGCCGCGCTCTGGCAGCTGGCAGCAAGGGAACAGGTTACCGATATCACGATCGTCGGCGATGTCTTTGCCAAGCCAATGCTGGCTGCGCTGGATGACGCCAAGGCCGAAGGCAAAGTCATTGATCTGTCGTCCCTTCAGATGATGGGTTCCTCGGGCGTGATGTGGTCGACCGAAGTCAAGCGCGGCCTGCTCGAGCATCTGCCGCAGATGGCCATCGTCGACAGCATGGGTTCAACCGAAGGCAGCATGGGCACCGCGATCACCACCGTCGAGAATATCAACGACACCCAGACGGCAAAGTTCGAACCGAACCCGACCACCGTGGTGCTGACTGAGGACGGAAGGCCGGTAGTGCCCGGCTCCGGCGAGATGGGGCTGATCTGCAACGGCGGGATGGTCCCGCTCGGCTATTACAAGGACGAGGCGAAAAGCGCCGAGACCTTCCGCACCTTTGACGGCGTCCGCTATTCGATCCCCGGCGACTTCGCCACCGTCGAGGCGGACGGCTCGATCACTCTGCTCGGCCGGGGCTCGGCCTGCATCAACAGCGGCGGCGAGAAAATCTTTCCCGAAGAGGTCGAGGAAGCGCTGAAGACTCATGAATCGGTTTATGACTGCCTGGTCGTAGGCCTGCCCGACGACCGCTTTGGCCAGAAAGTCACCGCAGTGCTGTCGATGGCCGACGGCGCGCAGTATGACGAGGCGGCACTTACCGAGCATGTCCGCACCAGGCTGGCTGCCTATAAGGCACCGCGGGCATTCGTCTTGGTTGACGAAGTGCCGCGCGCCGCCAATGGCAAGGCCGGGTACAAGGCGGCGCGGGACATCGCGTTGCAGCGTAGCCAGGTGGCGGCGTAAAGGCCGAATCCGGCCATTGACGGGTTACTCCGACGGCCCCATGGACTGCCGATGCTGGTCGAACTGATCCACAATCCCGCATCCGGGAGCTTTGACGAATTCCGGCTGGATGTGCTGTCCCGGGCGTTTCAGGCGTGCGGCGCGAAAGTCAGGCTGGGCCGGACCGAGCATGACGGCCGGTTCGAGATTTTCCCGGAGGCCGATCTGGTCTGCGTGTCCGGCGGAGACGGTGCCCTGCGGCTGGTCGTCGCATCCATGGTCCGGGCCGGCCTGACAAAACCGCTGTGCGTCTATCCGGCAGGGACGGTCAACCTCGTGGCCAGAGAACTGGGCTATGCGTCCGACCCGGAGCAATTTGCCCGGGAGGTGATGGCAGGCTTTCTTGCCGGCGAGAAAGCACGGCTCGCGGCACCGGTAATCACCTGCGACGGCCAGCCCTTTGTCGCCTGCCTCAGCGCCGGCCCGGATGGCCAGGCCGTGGCGCGGCACAGCCCGGCGCTAAAAAAACGCATTGGCGGGGCTGCCTATGCCTGGTCGCTGGTACGGCTGCTCGGCGACTGGCCACGATTCCGCTTTTTCCTGACGGTGGAAGCCCCCGACGGCAGTGTGGGAACGCTTTCCAGCGCAGCCTTTTACGTGATCAAGGCTCGCCACTATGCCGGCAACTGGGTCCTCGCGCCGGCCGCCGAATTGGCAACAGACGTCTTTCATATCATCTCGCTGAACCGGGCGCGCCGGAGGGACTTTTTGCGCTTTCTTGCGACCGTGGCGCTCGGCCGTGATCCGGCGCGCCTTGATTTTGTCGACGCCCTGCCCGCGGTCGGACTCTCGATAGCAGCAGACGACGCGTCGTCGCGGCAGGCCGCCTTTCAGGTCGACGGCGACATGCTGGCGGACCAGTCCCGCAATATCCGGATGAGCGGCCAGACGATCATCTATTGTCTGCCGCTTCCGGAATGAGCGCTGCCGGCTAGGCGGCTGCGCAGTGGGTCGCAATCAGATCGACCATCGCGGGCAATTTGCTCGGTGGCAGATCGTGGCCCATGCCCTCGACCAGTTCGAAGCGGGCACCGCTGATATTGGCGGCAATATCGCGACCGCAGGCCGGCGGAATCAGCGGATCATCCGCACCGTGGATCACCATGGTCGGCACCTGGATACGGTTGGCCACCGGCCGCAAATTGCCGGTATCGATGATCGCCGCCATCTGACGCTTGGGGCCCGCCGGGTAGAAGGCGCGCTCCTGCGCCAGTTTCATCATCGCCCGTCGTTCCTCCGCCCGGCTGCGCCCTTCCTCCGACGCGATCAGCGAAGAAAAGGCCAGGCCGAGTTCAAGCGCTTCATCGGCCGTCCGCGCCTTGGCCCGGGCGGTCTGCATCAGCACCCGGCGGACATCGGGGCTGGCACCGGGAAGACCGGGGCCATTGGTCGACGACATGATCGGGGTGAAGGACATTACCCGGTCGGCATGGTCAGCCGCGATCAGCTGGCCGATCATGCCGCCCATCGAGGCACCGACAATATGCGCCCGCTTGATCTTCAGCGCGTCGAGCACACCGATCGCATCGCGCGCCATATCACTGAGATTATAGGGTGCCATCTGCCGTTTGGGGAAGAACCGCTTGGCGATCAGCTGCCGGATCGGATTGGGGCCGCGAACGCCGTCAAATTTATAGGACAGGCCGACATCCCGATTGTCAAAGGTGACAACCCGAAAACCCTTTTCCACCAGTCCGTTGACGAAATCCATCGGCCAGTAGATCAGTTGTGCGGTATAGCCCATGACCAGCAATATGGCCGGGTCCTCGGGATTGCCGTGATCCTCGACTTCGATATTGATGCCGTTGGCGATGATTTGCATGGACTGTTCCTGCCTGATCCGAAAACTGGATCAGTACCAGAATGCACGGACGTTACAAGAACGCCCGTGCGCCGGACCAGGGCTCAGCTCCCGGCCGGATCACTCGCTGTCATTAAAGGCCATGGTACGGTCGGACCCGACGGTCACGGTCCCCAGCCGGGCGACCTGATGTGCGTCGTCGACCACGGCGCGCACCGCCAGACTCGGC
>CAWUKF010000242.1:0-4240 GCA_963922745.1 uncultured Sphingomonadales bacterium | reverse complement strand
CTGGTGGTCGACACCGGCATCCACAGCAAGGGCTGGAGCAAGCAGCAGGCGATCGACTTCATGACCGACAATACCGCGCTCAGCGCCGCCAATATCGAGGCCGAGGTTAATCGCTATATCAGCTGGCCAGCCCAGGCGCTGGCTTACAAGATGGGCGAACTGAAAATCCGTGAGCTACGCACCAAGGCAACCAGCGAACTGGGCGACAAGTTCGACCTGCGCGAATTTCACGATGTCGTGCTCGGCCAGGGCGCAGTGCCGCTGGATATGCTGGAGGCGCAGGTGAACCGCTGGATTGCAGCGAAAAAAGCTAGCTGATCATTCGCCGTCGGGGCCGGGCGTCTCGTCCGCACCCGGCGGTACCGCCAGGTCATTGGTCGCCTTTGTCTCGGCATCGGTTGCATCCAGCCGGTCACGGGCGGCTTCGGCGGCGGCTTCCCGCGCTTCGCGATCGGCCTCGATTTCCAGGACACGCTCTTCCACTGCATCGGCTTCCGCATCAATCCGGGACAGGCGTTTTTCCCGCTCCTCTTCGATCAGCTGTCCCCAGTTGACCGTGTCGTCGATGCCCTTTTCGGCATAGGCTTGGCGCAGCAATGCCTGCGTACAGCCGGTAAAGCCGCCCGCACCGGTTGGCGAACAGCTGTTGGTTCCCGATTTTCCGACATATTCATAGGAGCGGACGCGTTCCGACCAGGCCTGGTTCTTGGCATCGCCCAGCTCACCGCCACGCAGGGTCTCGGGAATGCGATAGCGCTCGTTTTCGTCCTTGCGCGCGCAGACGACGATTTCGTCATCGGTGCTTTGCGGACAGGGATCGTCGCCATAGATCACCAGCTGGTTGACGCGATCACCCGCCTTGTCTTGGGCTTGTGCCGGAAAAGCCAGCAGACCAGCGCCCGACAGCGCTGCGGCGGATATCAAAAATTTCTTCATCATAACCATTCCTTTGCTGGCCCCGGCCTGAACCGGCGCTGAAGCGGATTACGCTTCCTATATGCGTTTCGACAGCCCGATTGCTACCCGGCAGCCCAGGCGAATGGCCGCGCTCAGCACCGGATAGCCGGGCGCGTCTTCCGCGCCCGCTGCGATGGCTGTTGCCTTATGCTCCAACTCCTCTGCGCGAAACTCCGCAATCTTAGCGGCGAGTTCAGGGTCGTCCTCTGTTTCCAGCGCATCCAGCTGTTCGCGGTAATGCTGGTCGATTTCGGTTTCCACCGCTGCCGTGCAGGCCATCGCCGCCCGCGGCCCAAGCGCTGCCGTCGTCGCACCCAGCGCATAGCCGGCCACTCTCCAGAAGGGCTGCAGCACGGTTGGCCGGACGCCGCGATCGGCGATCATCTGATCGAACGCATCGAGGTGGCGCTGCTCCTGCTCTGCCATATGATGGATCGCGCTGCTGTGCGGGGCGTCATCGCCCATCACCGCGAGCTGACCCTTGTAAATTTGCGCGGCCCCATATTCACCCGCCTGATTGACGCGGATCATCGAGGCTATATCGGCGCGGGCCGTGCCCAATTTCGTGTCAGCCACGATCAAAATCCCTTCGTCCAGTCGCCATCAAGAACAAGATGAGGACAGCACCGCCGACTGACAAGAGGAAATTGAACCCGGCCAGGGAAATGCCGAACAATGTCCAAGGCGCGACATCGCACCGCACCAGCGGCGCGTTCATGATCGATTCGAGCATGTCGCCGCCCGTCTGCAAATTGGTGGAGCAGGACGTAAACCCTTCCCACCAGCCATATTCGACCCCGGCGTGAAAGCCGCCAATCAGGCCACTGATCAGGATCGCCATGGTAGCCGCAACGACCAGCGCCATGCTTTTGGCGCGAAACGCCAGCGCAGCGGCGGCGAGAATGATGGCGACGAGATGCGGCCATCGTTGCCACATGCACATTTCGCAGGGATAGAGACCAAAGCCATATTGGCTGATCAGTGCGCCACCGAGCAAGGCTGCGGGAAGCAGAAAAGCCAGCCAGGTGGCGGTGCGAAGGGATGTCATCCGAACGACCTAGTTTTTCGCTACCACTGCATTCTTGGCGGTCTTTTTGGCCGCCTTGTTCATCGCCATTTTCAGTCCGTCAGGACCCAGTCGCCCGATCGTCTGCAGCGCGTAATGCAACTGGAAGTCTTCCACGCCCTCTTTCTTCAATTGTTCGGCCGTCTCGGTAAACCGTGGATCGTCCTTGCTGTCCTCTTCCAGCACATCATCTTTCAACTTCAGCTCGTTCACCAGATGCCGGCGCAGATCGGATTCGCGGAATCTCGGGCGGTCCTTGTAATCGGGATCGGACAATTGCGGAACGCTGATATCGGGTTCGATCCCGCCTTCCTGCACCGACCGGCCCGAAGGCGTGTAATAGCGTGCCGTGGTTAGCCGCAGCGCGCTCTCATTGGACAGCGGCAGCAAGGTTTGCACCGAGCCCTTGCCGAAACTGCGTTCGCCCATGATCAGGGCGCGGTGATGATCTTGCAGCGCACCAGCGACAATTTCCGACGCCGAAGCCGAACCCGCGTCGATCAGCACGATGACCGGAAGCCCGCCAGCGGCATCGCCGCTCTTCGCAAAATAGCGCTCGATATCGGATTTCTCACGTCCGCGCTGCGACACAATTTCGCCGCGCGACAGAAACACATCGGAAACCGAAACGGCTTCGTCGAGCAGGCCACCCGGATTGGAGCGCAGGTCGACAACATAGCCAAGCGGCTTCTTGCCCAGAGACTTGTCGATGCCGGCAATAGCGGCGGCGACATCGGCGCCGGTGTCACTGGAGAAGCTGTTGATGCTGATCACGCCGATCTGGTCCTTGACCTCCCAGGTCACCGGCTTGAGATCGATGATCGCGCGCTTCATCGAAAGATCGAACGGCTTGTCCCGGCCGGGACGAACGATAGTGATCGTAATCGGCTCGCCGGGCTTGCCACGCATTTCCTCGACCGCTTCGTCCAGAGTGCCGCCGTAGATCAGCTCGCCATCGATATGAGTGATATAGTCGCCCGCTTTCACGCCAGCCTTGTCGGCCGGCGTATCCTTGAACGGAGCAATGACTTTCACCGCCCCGTCTTCCAGCGTCACCGAAAGACCCAGCCCGCCATAATTGCCGTCAGTCTGGGTCCGCAGATTTTCGAAATCCCGCGCATCGAGAAAGCTGCTGTGGGGATCGAGGCTGGCGAGCATGCCCTGGATCGCACCCTTGATCAGGTCGGCGTCGTCGACCTGATCGACATAGTCATTCCGCACCCGTTCGAAGACGCTCATGAACTGCTCCATCTCGCGATAGGTATTGGCATCCACCGCCGAAATGGCCGAAGTCGTGGCGGGCAAAAGCGCAACGGTCAAAACAAGGGCAGCGGCTTGCAAAACGGGCTTTTTCATCAATCATGTCCTGTCGGTCTAAATCGGTACCAAATATAGGCTGGAATCGTCTCTAAAGCAAAGCAGCTTAACCAATAATGACGCAAGTCTTCGACAAACAGCAATTTTCCGACGGCCCTGATCCTGTTCAGCCAACCAGCGCGGCGATATCGATCGGTCGGCCATGGCGGCGCAGTTCGACGGTAACGGTCGGATTATCGGATCCCGACTGCCCGACCGGGGCCCCCTGCACCACCTCGTCCCCGACGTCGACGCTGCTGGTCGCCATATTGGTGATCAGCGTGGTCCAGCCGGCCTCATGCTCGATGATCAGGATATTGCCATAACCGCGATACCGGCCGGAATAGGCAATCCGGCCCGCTGCCGGGGCCACGATCTGGGCACCGGGATTCACCGCGATCGTCAGTCCCCGCGAGCGATAACCGCTATCGGATATCTCGCCCAGCCCCATGACGATATCGCCGATCACGGGCAACCGATAGGCATTGGCGACATCTTGGCTCCGCCGGGAATCCCGAACCTTTGGCTCCTCGCCCTGCCCCGGCCGCAGGACCGGCCCGTCCAGATCGGCCAGCGATTCGCGCACTGCTCCGCTTTCGCGGATCTGGTCCATCAGATCCAATATGTCACGCGCCTCTTCGCCAAGCGCCAAGGCCTGCTCCTGCTCGATGCCGGCATCGCTGGAAAATTGCGCGGCATCAATCCGCTCGCTGGCTTCGAGTCCCGCCAGCTGGCGCCGTTGCTCGATCAGGCGACGCTGGCTCTGGTCCAGCGAAGCAATGGCACGGGCAGCCTGCTGCCGCAGCTGTTCACCCTGCCGGACCTCATCGCGCAGGCTGGCGGTCCGCCGCTCGATTTCCG
>CAWUKF010000241.1:0-4257 GCA_963922745.1 uncultured Sphingomonadales bacterium | reverse complement strand
CGCTGCGGCTGCAAGATTGGGATGCCGGGAAGGGAAATTGAACAATCGCCCATCCGGTGCCAGGCTCGCTCCGAAGCTTGAATCATCCTTTTTATCATTTTCAGGGAACCAAAGGGCGGAAAGGCGGTATGTCTCTTGGGAGGCGTCTGTCTATTCAAACGCTCAGCAAGGTCGGCAATCGATCATATCATCACCCAAGGCGCGCGAGTAAATGCAGTAGAATCATGAGCATCGGCAAGGGTTTTTGGGCTGTCACAACAGCTTTTGCGATCGGTGGCCTGTGCACGGCACCCGCCATCGCGCAGAATTCAGACGAGGCACCGACTGCCCAGGATCCGCGCGAACCGATCATCGATGATGCGGAATTTGACTCCACCATCCCCCCGATCGACGACGATCCCGATGCGGCCATGGGTAGCGTTGCCGACTGGAAAGCCGAACAACAAAGACTGGAACGCGAAGCACGGCAGGAGGATGCCGAAGATGGCATGGCGGCCCTGCCAGCGCTGCAGGATGGGGATCCGGACGAACTGATTGCCGACGCGCCGGTCAATGACCCGGAGATCGACGATCCGCTTACGCCGCTCACAAGTTTCGATGTGGAACCGTTTGACGACAGCCGATACACCGAAGCCGACAGCAACGATCAATCTGCATCCCTGCGCTACGATTACCGTATCGATGGCCTGGAGCCCCTCGACGAAACGGGCAAGACGGCAGTGCGTCCGGTGAACGCCGATGATATTCGCGCCCAGTTCGAAGACCTTTCGGCGCTGGCAGACGGCGATGGCAAGGCTGCCAACGGGGCGATGGTCTCGGCGCGCATGCGCGAGGACCAGCAATTGCTCTCCGATATCATGTCCGGCCAGGGTTTCTTCGACGCTACGGTGGACGGGACGGTGGAACTGCCCGGTGCCGACGGCGGCAGGCTCACCGTGGTGCTTCGGGTCTCGCCGGGCCAGCGCTATGATTTCGGGGCCATCATGTTCCAGTCGGATCCCGTTGTGCCCGATGATCTGATCACCAGCAATTTTGTTCCCGATAGCGGCGAACCGATCGTTGCCGAGCGGGTGCTGGCAGCGGAAGCCAATCTGGCTGTGGTGCTGCCGCAAGAAGGCTATCCCTTCGCCACAATCGGCCAGCGCGACATATTGCTCGACCCGGAAGCGGCCACCGGAGACTATACGCTTCCGGTCGAAATCGGACCGCGCAGCAGCTATGGCGATATCGTCACCACCGGCACCACCGCCTTCGACGCGGACCATGTCGCGGTGCTCAGCCGCTTTGAAAAAGGCGAACTGTACGACAGCCGCATGGTCGATGACCTGCGCAGGGCGCTGGTTGCCACCGGCCTGTTCTCCGTCGTTTCGGTCAAGCCTGCGCCCAGTGGCGAGCCGGGGCCGGATGGCACCGAATATGCAACCATAAATGTTGCCCAGGAAGCCGGCCCGGCGCGCACCCTGGCTGGAAGCGCCGGCTATGGCACGGGGCAGGGGTTTCGTCTTGAAGGCAGCTGGACCCACCGCAATCTCTTTCCGCCGGAAGGAGCGCTGATCGCTAGCGGCGTCGCCGGGACACAGGAGCAGGGGGCCTCGCTGACCTTCCGGCGCAGCAATGCAGGTCGCCGTGACCGCTCGGTGGAACTCGGGCTGTCCGCGCTGCACAGTGACTTCGATGCCTATGAAGCGTTCACGGGAAGGCTGGCCGGGCGTATTTCCTACGACAGCACGCCGATCTGGCAAAAGCGGTTTACCTACAGCTACGGTTTTGAAATTCTCGGCACCAACGAACAGGATTTCAACTTTGCCACGGGCCAACGCGACCGCCGGACATTTTATGTGGCCGCGCTGCCCGGACAGGTCACTTTTGATACCACCGACAGCCTGCTTGACCCTACCAAGGGCTTTCGCCTGTCGGCCAAGCTGTCTCCGGAAGCGTCGCTGGGCAGTGGCACCCAGCTTTACGGTCGCGGTCTGGTCGAGGGCACGGCATATTACGGGGTCGGCGACGGACTGATACTGGCCGGGCGCGCTCGCGTCGGATCCATAGTCGGAGCGGAACGCGAACTGATCGCGCCGTCCCGCCGCTATTATGCTGGCGGTGGCGGTTCGGTGCGCGGCTTTGGCTACCAGGAGCTGGGGCCAAAGGATATCGAGAACCGGCCGATCGGCGGTCGCAGTCTGGTCGAAGCAGCGGCAGAAGTGCGCTACCGGTTCGGCGACTATGGCGTGGTCGGCTTTGTCGATGCCGGGCAGGTCTATACCAGTTCGACGCCGGGATTCGACAATCTTCGATATGGCGTCGGAATAGGTGGGCGTTTCTACACCAATTTCGGCCCGCTCAGGCTTGATGTTGCCACGCCGATCAACCGCCAGCCTGGTGAATCGCGCGTATCGATCTACGTGTCGATCGGGCAGGCGTTCTGATGGCGGAGACGCAGACCTTGCCGGAGCGCGACACGCGCGGAATCTGGGACAATAAATTTGCGGTCGGAGCGGTCGCACTGGTCGCCTCCCTGCTGGTCGTGCTGGCCGCCGGATACATCTGGCTGGACAGCGATAGCGGCCACCGCTTTGTCGCCAGGCAGATCGAGGGATTGTCTTTTGAAAACGGCATGCAGGTGGAGGTCGGCAGCATCGACGGCTCCATCTACGGCGACATGGAAATCGTCGATCTGAAGCTTCGCGATCCGAAAGGCATATTCGCGACCGCTGGCCGGGTCGAGATGGACTGGCGCCCCTTCGCCTTTGTCGGCAGCCATGTGGATATCCGTTCGCTGGTCGTTCCCGGGGCAAGGCTTCTGCGCTTGCCGGAATTCCTGCCGACCAGTTCGGAAGGCCCGCTGCTGCCGGACCTCGATATCGATGTCGGGAAGCTCGAAATTGGCCAGCTGGATATCGCCGAGGCCGTAACCGGAAAGCGCCACCTGCTGCAGCTGACGGCGGACGTGAAGATCGCGGACGCCCGCGCCATCGTCAATGGCAATATGCGGGCGCTGGCCGGGCCCGGCGTTGCCGGAGGCGACCGGCTTGCCTTCCGGCTGAATGCGGTTCCGGACAAGAATGATCTCGATATCGCGCTGGATCTGGACGCACCTGCCGATGGCCTCCTTGCCGGTCTTTCCGGCACCGATCAACCGGTAAGCCTCACGTTGAACGGCAAGGGCGACTGGACCAGATGGGACGGCGCGCTGAAAGGAACCAGCGGCGCCGAACGGATCGCCGACGTGGCGATTGCCGCGCGCGCCGGCACGTTCACCGTCCGTGGCGATGCCCGCCCGGGACTGTTTGTTTCCGGCCCCGGCCGCAACATGCTGGAGCCGATAACCAGCATCGACTTCACCGCTGCTGGCGAGGATCGCAAATTCACCCTCAAGGGCCAGCTGGACAGCGACAATTTCGTTCTGGCGACCAATGGCATGGTGGATCTGGGTAACAACAGGATGGGCGATCTGAACATCGATTTCCGCCTGCTCAAGCCCTCGGTCATTGCCGATAATCTGAACGGATCCGCTATTGTCGCCAATATTGTTCTCAATGGCGATTTTGCCGCTCCGACAATCGAATATGCGCTCAACGCGGCGCGCCTCGGCTTCGCAGACACGACGGTGATGGGCCTGCGCGCGAGTGGCAGCGCCAGGATGGATGAAGAGCAGTGGCGTATTCCGCTGGAGGCGCGGGCGCAGCGCATCGCGGGTCTCAACGAGGGGATCGGCAGCCTGCTCACCAACGTGCGGCTGGACGGGGACTTCGCCTTTGCGGACGGTCGGCTGCTTTCGGACAATCTCAGGATCAACTCGGACCGGATCAATGCCACTGCCGTGGTGGTCGCTGACCTCCCTGCAGGCCTTTATACCGGTGGCCTCAAGGGGCGCATCAATGGTTATCGCGTGGAAAGCGTCGGTATCTTCAATATCGACAGCAATATCGACCTGAAGTCTGGGAGCAACGGCGCCTTTGCCCTGTCCGGTACGGTTCGCGCCCGCTCCCGTCAGATATTCAACGATGGCGCGCGTGAATTTCTCGGTGGCAACAGTCTGATCGTCGCCGATATTTCCTATGGCAGCGACGGGGTCGCTCGGGTGAAAAGCCTGAATGTTGCAGCCCCGTCGTTCCGGCTGACCCAGGGCAGCGGCAGCTACACGCCGGCCGGCGGAATCAGTTTCGCCGCCAAGGGCATGTCCGACCAATATGGTCCTCTCGGTATCAAGGTCAGCGGCAGCGTCGAGCGCCCGGTGGCAACCGTTGCCGCCGCGCG
>CAWUKF010000240.1:0-4260 GCA_963922745.1 uncultured Sphingomonadales bacterium | reverse complement strand
GCAACATCGGCCCCGCTATCGCCGCATATCCGGCTCACCATCCATATTTCCGACCATGGCCAGGCCAGTGCGCCCGAGCAGATCCGGCGGTCAAGCCGGCAGGTGGCGCGAGCGGTGCGCCAGGCCCTGACTGCGAAGGCAGGCTGATATGGGGTTCTGGCTTGCCGACAAACGAACGGGGCAGCGCAGCAGCTTCATCCAGCGCTTTGATCCGCGCTTCTGGACGATCAATTTTCCGCGCCCGATGATGGCGTCTGTGGTGACGACGGCAGCGGACGCGCTGCGCGTCGATGCGGTATTCTACAATAGCGACGAGCTGGCCGGGTTGATCTGGGAGAGCGAAGACAGGCTCGATCACCCGCTGCTCGCCTACGAGACAATGCGCGACTATTCCCGGCTGAGCTGGCGGTTTCGGTGGCGTTCGTCGGGGATCATGCCGCTGGATGCGATCAACGGGCCGACACTGACGATCGAGGGGCGGGACGCAGCGGGGAATCCGAAAAGCTGGTATGTGCGGCTGTGGAACTATGCCAGCGGCACGCCCACCGATGCGCTGGTGTCGATCGGATTTTCGGCGCTGGATGGCGGCTTCCTGCTGCCCGGCGAGGCCGATCCGGTGTTTCCGGAGGATATTGACCGGTTGTTTATCTCGATCGTTCCGCCGGGCTATGACGAACAGGGCACGCGCTTTGCCACGCCGAGGATCGGCTGGGTCGAGATAAGCGAGATCCGGACCGACGGCCAGGATGCAGTTCTGGACATCGGCGATATCATGGTGCCGGAAAACGGGCTGGCGATGGCGACCGCCTATGATGACAGTTTTAACCAGACCCCGGCACGGCTGCTGCGGATGATCCGGGCCTTGGGTTATCGCGGCTCGATCAACCATTATCTCGGAATGAGCCATTATTTCCGGCTGGAGACGGTCGGGGGCGGGCTTTATGTCAGTCTGTCCGCGCCTCAGCCCGGGGAAGAATTTGCGGCGATCAACCAGCCGGCGGTTGCCTGGCACCGGGACCTGATCACGCGCGCCGAAGCCATGGGCTTTTCGGTGATCCTGTCGCTGTCCTACGAATTGTTCGATGCCCATTGCTGGAACGACTGGAAGCAGCGAGCGGAAAATGGCGATCCGGCGCTGACCGGCTGGGAGCCGCCTTCGACTCTGCTCTCACCGGCCAATGGCAATGCCATGGCCTATCTGCAGGCGGTGGCGCGGGCCTTTGTTGCGATTGCGCGGGATGCCGGTGCGGCGATCCGGTTTCAGGTCGGGGAACCGTGGTGGTGGATCATGCCGGACCGGCGAATCTGTCTCTATGATGCGGCGGCGACGGCGGCTTTTGCCGCGAATGCGGTCAGTATATCGAGTATCGATGGTCCGTTGACCGCAGCGCAGCAGGCGATGCTGGACCAGGCCGGCGCGATCCTGGCGCAGTCAACAGCGGATTTGCTGGAGTCGGTCCGGAGCGAGGCCGGTGTGGTGCCGGTGGAGACGCTGTTGCTGGCCTATCTGCCGACGATCCTGGACGAGCAGGCGCCCGAGGCCAAGCGGGCCAATCTCCCGGTTGGCTGGGCGGCTCCCGCCTTCGATATCCTGCAGCTGGAGGATTATGACTGGGTAATCGCCGATCATCGGACGGCGACGCGAAAAGGGATTGCGCTGGCGAGCCAGCGACTGGGCTATTCGGCCGAGCAGCAGCATTATTTTGCCGGCTTTGTGCTCGCGTCCGGCGATCGGCATATCTGGGCGAACATCGCCCGGGCGGTCGCCGACGCCCGTCAGCGCGGCACCGCCGAGATCCATATCTGGGCCCTGCCGCAGGTGGCGCGCGACGGATTTACCTATTTTCAGGAAGAGGAAACGGCTGTGAATGCCTTTGACGATGTGCAATTTCCGCTGGCGATTGGCCTCGGGGCCAGTGTGTCGCCAGGATTTTCGACCAATATCGTGACGACCCTTTCGGGGCATGAAAAACGCAATAGCGACTGGGCTGATGCGCGGCTCGAATTTGACGTCGGGCCGGGCATCCGGAGCGAGGCGGAGCTGCGCAAGCTGATTGCCTTTTTCCGGGCGCGAAGGGGCGCGGCCAAGGCTTTCCGGTTTCGCGATCCCTATGATTACAGCTCCAACGA
This sequence comes from uncultured Sphingomonadales bacterium, assembly GCA_963922745.1. GTDB lineage: Bacteria > Pseudomonadota > Alphaproteobacteria > Sphingomonadales > Sphingomonadaceae > Parasphingorhabdus. The sequence goes on along the minus strand of CAWUKF010000240.1, from coordinate 2,130 downwards.
TATGGTCGGCGCACCGGCGGCGAGCGACCAGTTGCTGGGCGAGGGGGATGGCCAGCAAACCGAGTTCCAGCTGTTGAAAAACTATGGTGAGATTGCCGGAGACGCGCAGCAACGGCGGATCACCCGGCCCGACCCCAATTCCGTACAAATCGCGGTCGACGGACAGCCGGTTGCCGACTGGGCACTGGGGCCGGGCGGGGTCATCATGTTTGACAGTCCGCCAGCGGTGGGCAGTGCGATCAGCGCTGGCTTCCTGTTCGATGTGCCGGTTCGTTTCGCCAGCGACCAGCTCATGGTGAATCACGCGACCTTTCTCGCCGGGGACATACCGGAAGTGTTGCTGGTCGAGGTAAGGGAAGCGTCATGAGTCTGGACTGGCTCGACCGGGCGGTAACCAGCAGCGCCTATCTGTGGCGGCTGGAACGGGTCGATGGAGTGGCGCTGGGTTTTACCTCGCATGACCGCGATCTGGTGATTGGGGGATTTCGCTATCGCGCCGCGCCGGGGATGGTGCCTTCGACGATTGCGCTGAGCGATGGCCTCGAGGCGGACAATGCGGAGATTGCCGGCGTGATGACGAGCGCCGCGATCACCGAGGCGGACCTTGAGGCCGGGCGCTGGGAAGGCGCGCGGCTCTATATTTCTCTGGTCGACTGGGAGCAGCCTGAAGCCGAACCGCTACCACTGATCTGCGGGGAGTTCGGTGAAATCAGCCGCTCGGGGGAGAGTTTTACGGTCGAGATGCTGGGGGCGACTGCCTTCCTCGACGAGCCGGTGGCGCCGCTGACCTCGCCGACCTGCCGGGCCGAATTCGGGGACCGCCGGTGCAAGCTCGGCCTGCACCGGTTCCAGACGGAAAGCCAGGTCCTTTCGGTTGCCGGAGACGAGATCGAAGTCGCCGCCGTGGGCACTGACGCGGCCGATTATCGGTTCGGTTCGCTGCGCTTTCTCGACGGAGCCAATTGCGGGCTGAGCCATGCGATTGTTGGCGGTCAGGGGAATATCCTGCTGCTGGCGGACCGTCCGGTTCAGGCCGTTGCCGAGGGTGCGCGAGTGCTCCTTACGCAGGGTTGCGACAAGAATTTTGCCACTTGCCGGGACCGTTTTGCCAACAGCGTGAACTTTCGCGGGGAACCCTATCTGCCGGGCAATGATCTGCTGACGCGATATCCGGGTACATGAGACGATGAAACGGAAGACGAGGATGATTGCGGACAAGGCCATGTCCCTGTGCGGCGCGCGCTTTTGCCTGCACGGTCGGGACGTGGAACAGGGGCTGGACTGCATCGGTCTGGCCGAACAATGCCTGATTGCGGCCCGCTTCGACTGTGACGTGCCCAATGGCTATTCGATCCGGGGCGGGTCCGAGCAGGCGATTGCGGCCTTCATGGCGGAAGCGGGATTTGAGCGTTTTGCACCGGAATCGGACTTGTGCGAGGGCGACATCCTGCTCGCCCGGCCTGGTCCGATGCAGTGGCATTTCCTGATCCGCGCCGGCGACGGCTTTGTCCACGCGCACGCCGGGCTGGGCAAGGTCGTGCATTGCCCTGGAGCGGCACCCTGGCCGATTGCCGCGATTTTCAGACTGGTGGAGGATTGAATGGCGACACTGGTGCTGACCGCAGCGGGATCCGTGATTGGCGGACCGATTGGCGGCGCAATCGGCGCGTTCATCGGCCAGCAGTTCGACCAGAATATCCTGTTCCGGCCCAGGGACCGCGAAGGCCCCCGGCTGCAGGAACTGGCCGTCCAGACGTCAAGCTATGGTTCGCAAATTCCACGGATCTTTGGCCGGATGCGGGTTGCGGGGACGGTGATCTGGGCGACCGACCTGAAGGAAACGCGCAGCCGGGAAGGCGGCGGCAAGGGGCGGCCGAGCACAACGGTCTACAGCTATTCCGCCTGCTTCGCTGTGGCGCTGTCCAGCCGCCGGATCAGCAATATCGGCCGGATATGGGCGGACGGGAAAATCTTTCGCGGGGTCGCTGGCGACTTCAAGACCGAGACGCGGTTTGCCTTCCATCCGGGTGGCGAGGATCAGCCGGTGGACGGCTTGATGGCCAGCGCCGAAGCAGCGGGCGGAACGCCGGCCTATCGCGGGCTGGCGCTGGCGGTGTTCGAGGACATGGA
>CAWUKF010000239.1:0-4291 GCA_963922745.1 uncultured Sphingomonadales bacterium | reverse complement strand
CGAACTCGGACCGCTGCTGACGCTGGTCAACGAGGCGCCCCAGATTCCGCAGGCAGCACAGCTCGGCCGCCTGGCGCAAAAGCGCGGCGCACAATTGCTCCACCGCCTGCCCCAGCGCCGGGACCTGTCGTGGGTGCCGGGTTCGCCGATCCGATCAAAACCCAGGGACGTCGATTCGGACAGCGCCGCCAACAGCGTGCGCGGCCAGATCATCGAATTCATCAAAACCGACAATCCGCAAGGTGCCGAGCAGCTGCTCAACGCCAGCGCCATGCAGATGTCGCCGGAAGGCCGGACCGAACTCGAGCAGCGGGTGGCCTGGTCTTATTATATCGAGAATGACGATGCGTCTGCGTTACGCATGGCGCAGCAGGCGGAGAAGGGCGCGGGTGACTGGGTTGGTCATGCCGACTGGGTTGCCGGCCTGGCCGCGTGGCGGATGAATGATTGCCGGACAGCGGGCAGCGCTTTCGAAAAGGTCGGGCGGTCTGCGGCCAATGCCGACCTCAAAGCGGCAGGCCTCTACTGGAGCGCGCGTTCGGACCTGAAATGCGGCCAGCCAGAACGGGTACAGGGCAAGCTGCAGGCTGCCGCGCGCATCGACGACAGCTTTTACGGCATGCTCGCGGCGCAGACACTGGGCATGACACCGGACAAGTCGCAAAGCGCGGGCACGTTCGAAAAGTCTGACTGGCATACGCTGGAACGCCATGAAAATGTCCGAGCCGCCATTGCCCTGGTCGAAATCGGCCAGGAACAGCTGGCAGACGAGGTGCTGCGGCATCAGGCTACGATCGGCCCGGACAGCGACCACCCTGCCCTGATCAAACTGGCCCGCGAACTGGATTTGCCCCGCACCCAGCTCTGGCTAGCCCACAACGCGCCGCGCGGCATGAAACCCGATCGTCAGGCCGGTTTTCCGGCCCCGAGATGGAAGCCCGACGGTGGCTGGCGCGTCGACCCGGCCCTGATCTATGCCCATACGTTGCAGGAATCGGCGTTCCGCAGCCAGGTGGTGAGCCCGGCCAATGCGATCGGACTGATGCAGGTCCGTCCCGGAACAGCTGGCGATATCGCCAGAGCCAATGGCCTGAACTTCAACGAAGCGGACCTGTACAAGCCTTCGACCAATCTTGAATATGGCCAGTCCTATCTCGAATATCTCGGCAAATCGTCCATTACCGAAGGCAAGCTGCCGAAGATTGCTGCCGCCTATAATGCCGGGCCGGGCGCGGTGCAGCGCTGGAACAGCGAAATAAAGGACAACAACGATCCGCTGCTGTTCATGGAGAGCATCCCCTATGTCGAGACCCGCGGCTATGTTTCGATCATAATGCGCAATTACTGGATGTACGAGAAGCAGGCCGGAATCCAGTCAGCCAGCGCGCGGGCGCTGTCGCAAAATCAGTGGCCGCAGTTCCCCGGGCATCCCGACAAGCGGCGGACACAGTTCACCTCTCGCTGATCCCAACGGGACGGGCATGAAAAAGCCGGGCCGTGCATTGCGCACGGCCCGGCTTTTTATTTGGGAAGGCTTTGCCGCCTAGTAACGATAATGATCTGGCTTGAACGGACCTTCGGTCGGAACGCCGATATAATCGGCCTGTTCCTTGGTCAGCTTGTCCAGCTTCACGCCGAGTTTCGCCAGATGCAGCTCGGCGACCTTCTCGTCGAGATGCTTGGGCAGAACATAGACGTCATTTTCATATTGTTCGGGACGCAGCCACAGTTCGATCTGCGCCAGCACCTGATTGGTGAAGCTTGCCGACATCACGAAGCTCGGGTGACCGGTTGCACAGCCCAGATTGACCAGACGACCCTGCGCCAGAACGATCAGTTTCTTGCCATCCGCAAATTCGACTTCGTCGACCTGCGGCTTGATCTCGGTCCATTTCATGTTCTTGAGCCCGTTGATCTGGATCTCGCTGTCAAAATGGCCGATGTTGCAGACGATCGCGCGATCCTTCATGGCCCGCATGTGATCGACGGTGATGACGTCCTTGTTGCCGGTGGTGGTGACAAAGATATCGCCCCGCTTGGTGCCTTCGTCCATGGTCACGACTTCAAAGCCTTCCATGGCCGCCTGCAGCGCGCAGATCGGGTCGATCTCGGTGACCAGTACGCGGGCGCCGCCGTTGCGGAGCGACTGGGCAGACCCCTTGCCGACATCACCGAAACCGGCAACAACGGCAACCTTGCCGGCGAGCATGACGTCAGTGGCGCGACGGATGGCGTCGACCAGAGATTCCTTGCAGCCGTAGAGATTGTCAAACTTCGACTTGGTGACGCTGTCATTGACGTTGATCGCCGGGAACGGCAGCTTGCCGATTTTCGCCAGTTCATAGAGACGGTGAACGCCGGTGGTGGTTTCTTCCGAAACGCCCTTGATGTTGGCAACCGTCTTGGTCAGGTATCCGGGACGTTCTGCGAGGAAACGGGTCAGGGTAGCGACGAAGACTTCTTCTTCCTCATTTTCCGGCTTGAACAATTCTTCACCCGCTTCGACCCGGGCACCCCAGAGCGCGAACATGGTGGCATCGCCGCCATCGTCGAGGATCAGGTTGCAGGTTTCGTCCGTACCCCAGTCGAAGATGCGCTCGACATAGGCCCAATATTCCTCAAGGGTTTCGCCCTTGATCGCGAAGACCGGGGTGCCGCCGGCGGCGATGGCCGCAGCGGCATGATCCTGGGTAGAGAAGATGTTGCAAGATGCCCATCGGACATCAGCGCCCAGTTCGAGCAGGGTTTCGATCAGTACGGCGGTCTGGATGGTCATGTGCAGCGAACCGGTGATCCGGGCGCCCTTTAGTGGCTTTTCCTTGCCGAATTCTTCGCGCAGAGCCATCAGGCCCGGCATTTCGGTTTCGGCAATTTCAATCTCTCTGCGACCGAAATCGGCGAGTGAAATGTCCTTGACTACATAATCTTGGGTTGCGGTATCCGCTGCGGTGGCCACTGGCTATCTCCTTGGAAAACGAAAAGCCGCACGGGCAATCCGATGCGGCGACATGGGGATGCAATAGCGGCTAGCGTTTCAGGAAGCAAATATAAAGATGTCTTTATATTTGAAATTATGTGAGTCTACGGGGGATCAGCCCGTAACAATCAATAGGCAAAGCCGTTGATCAAGCGCTGCCAAATCCGGTCGACAGCTTGGTCGGGTCAATCCCCTGCGCTTGCCAGGCCATCATCCACTTGTCGTCGGCCCCCGTTTCGTACAGCCATTCCGGAGATCCTTCGGCAATCGACCAACCGTTCTGGGTCAGTTCGCTTTCAAGTTGCCCTTCCCCCCAACCGGAATAGCCGAGCGCGATCACCCATTTTTCCGGTCCCTTGCCTTCGGCAATGGCGCTGAGCATCTCGACCGAACTGCTCAGTCCCCAGCGGTCGCCGACCTGTATTGTGTCGAGCAAATTGACATCAAGGCTGTGGAGAATGAAACCGCGCTGCGTTTCCATCGGACCGCCAAGAAAGATTTCGCAGTTCGGGGAGTCCCCCGGATCGAGTTCGAATTGTTTCAGGACATCGTGAAAGCTGATACCCTCGACGGTTTCGCCGATGTTGATGCCGAGAGCGCCATTCTCGTCATGCGAACAGATGGCCACCACCGATCGGGCGAAACGCGGATCGGCCATTCCGGGGGTGGCGAGCAGAAATTGTCCGGAAAAGAATATACTGTCTTGCATCACCCGCAGCATAGCGGCGCAAATATCGCCTGCCCATGGCAAATTTGCAGCACCCATATTTCGCGGGCGCCCGACTTGCAATTTCACGCGCCTGTCACCACTATCAGCTACAGAGGCAAATGTTCACCGCCCGATAAACACCAGGAGCAAGATATGATTAACAAAGGCGACAAGATACCCGACGTAAAACTGGTCAAGGCGACCGCGGACGGCCCCCAGCAAATCAGCTCGAGCGAATATTTCGCCGGCAAGAAGGTTGCCCTGTTTTCCGTTCCCGGCGCGTTCACGCCGACCTGCTCCGCCAAGCATCTGCCCGGCTATGTCGACAAGGCCGCCGATCTCAAAGCCAAAGGCGTGGATGAAATTGCCTGCACCGCCGTCAATGACGCGTTCGTGATGGGCGCGTGGAATGACGCCGCCGGTTCAGAGGATGTCACCATGCTGGCCGACGGCAATGGCGATTTTGCCGAAGCGGTTGGCCTGACCATGGACGGTTCCGGCTTTGGCCTCGGCAAGCGCGGCCAGCGGTTCTCGATGATCGTCAATGACGGTGTCGTGGAAGAGCTGAACGTCGAAGCGCCAGGCGATTTCAAGGTCAGCGCAGC
>CAWUKF010000238.1:0-4292 GCA_963922745.1 uncultured Sphingomonadales bacterium | reverse complement strand
CCCCGATATTCGCTCAATCTGCCATCGGTAAATCCGATGGTCCGCTTGCGATTGCCGAGACCATTGATGACCTGTTCGTCTCGAGTGATTTCTTGCGGTACTCCCGCCAGATCGGCGCGTTCAAAACCGGCCACACCGTGAATGGCGCCAAAGTCAGAGGTGCCGATCTCGTAGGCGAAGCCGACATAGCGTCCATCCTTTCCGCTCAGGAAGCCGCTGGCTGTTCCGGTGCACCCTTCACAGCGACCGAGTTCGGAAATGACGGTCCCGTCGCCCGAGAAATTATATATGCCGCTGCCTGCGTTGCTGACATTGATCGACAGATCGTCGAGACCGCCTGCAGAGAGGAAATTAAACCGGTCATTGCCCATGCCAATGATCGTGTCCCATCCCATTTTGAGCGTGGCAAAGTCTATCGCAATTTCGCCTTCAAACGTACCCGGCTCGCCCATGCCATCGACCCTTGTCGGGCGGGTGCCACCACCGACCGCATATTCCGCCCGGCCCGTAGGCAGGGTACCGGAGGTCCGCTCCCCATAGATATAGTGAATGGATTCCGTGCCGTCCAAAACACGCTTCCCGCCTTTAATGTTGCCGAATTCGCCATCGGTCCAGCGGGTCCAGCCCAGGACATCACCCAGGGCACCGTTGTCCGCATTTTTGGCGGTGCCGATGCTGCGGAAAGAATCGCCCAAACCGGTCTTGATCCGGACTTCCGTCAGCCCTGACTTATTGCTCGAGCTGCCGTCGGCATATCCGGTTATCCGGAAGGCGCGCCCCTCATCACCCTGGATTTCCCCGCGCGTCAGGAAATTCGCCGACGCATCCAGCGCAGAGGCAAAATCACCAGCCACCGGCTGGGTGAAGCCTTCATCCACCCTTACACCGCGGAATGTCTTGGTAATCGGATTGGGGGTACCGCCGGTAACCTCACCTTTCGCAAAGGCCGCACTGCCATCGATCCATTTTATAACCGAATCTGAATCATCGCGGATGGTATAGGCAAAGCCCGCATGGCTGGCACCGTCACCGGCGAGGAAACCGTTGTAAACGAACCGGCAGTCACCGACATTGCAGGCAATCCCGAGACCGTCCTGCAAATCGATCGTGCCATTGAACCGGCCATCGCTCAGCACGGAGATGCTGGGCGCCAGCACGCCGCCTTCCGACGAAACCTGATAGACAGAGTCGGACAGGGAGATGGTCGCTTCGAGTCCGGCGAATATCTGCGCGGTGCCGAAATTGACCGCGAATTTTCCGTCAAAGCTGCCTGGTGCGACGCTGTCATCGCGGATCGTCGGGCTGGTATAGCCAATCAGATCATAGGTCAGCAGCCCGCCTGAAGGCCGGTTGATCATCGGCACGCCATAGACAAAATGGTCACCGCTATTCGGTCCACGCGGGGCTCCAAGTATCTTGGTGCCACCAGCAAGACGCGACCAGCCGATGATGCCCTTGTCACCCCCCTTTTCGACTTCGTCGCGATCGGTGAACTTGATCTCAAATCCGCTGCGCATCCGGTAGCCAACAAATTCATCATTCTCGAATATCAGCGTAACTGGACTGTCTTGGCCCGTTTCGGTGATTTTTGCGAAAGCGAGATTTATGTCAGTGCGGCTGTCATCGGGCCGTACTCCGTCCGATGCCGTCAGGACAGGCGTTGGAGTGGGGGTCGGTGTTGGAGTGGGCGTTGGCGTTGGTATTCCGCCACCACCGCCGAATTGGGGTGGCACGGTATAGCCGGCGAGGCGAAACAGCCGGGCCAGTTCGTCAACATCCAGGCCAGAAGGAAAACCATTGGCAAATAGCACGTCCACCAGCGCCTGAACGGTCGGATCTCCAAGAGGTATTGTACCACCACTGGCAACCAGCGCCAGCAGATCCGCTAGCGAACCGAACGTGGGGCCACTCCCGGTAATTCCGGAAATAGTGAATCCCGCCGCACCCAGCGCCCGCAGAAATTGTTCCAGCTGGAACTGCGAGATGCCGGACGGCGCGCCAAAGGTCTGCAGATTGAACAAGAGGGCCTGTATCTGGGTCGGCGACAGCCCGGTATAGGATCCCAGCCCGCCATTCTGCGCTGCGGCCAGAATTTCGCTGATGAATTGCAGCGCAAGGGCAGGATCAAGCTGTCCGGTCTGCGCTTGCACCAATGCCTGGAATTGCGCTGCTGTGGTCGCCCCCTGCAATGTGCCGGGCACGAACGTCTGGGTCTGCGACACGCCGGCAAAACCCAATGAAGTCGGCGTCGTCTGGCTCGCATTGGCCAGAAATTGGGTGGCGTTGCGCTGGGCCTGTTGAATCTGCTGCAAGGGCGTGGATCCGCCACTGCGATTGGGCTGAACGCCTGCCGTTACCGTGGCGGACGGCCCCGAGCCATTGCCGGACTTGAAAGCCTTGCCCGCTTGAAAACTGCGACTGGAACCGTTGCTGGCAACCTGCATCGAACCGGTAAGCGCAAAGCCGGAGAAGCTGCCGTCTGCGGCAATCTTGCCATTGGCGCTGCTGCCGGGCTTCAGGATGATCTGACTGCCATTGCCGGCGATGATCGGTTTTGGCGAAGTGCCTGTGGGTGCCGATGCGGTAAAGCTGCCGCTTGGCACCGACAACTGGCCGTTTGTCGACAGCGAATAGCGAGCTGGCCCCATGATGCTGACCGTCGTGCCGTCATCCAGTTTCAGCTGGACGACACCCGATGCGATTTGCTGTTCGCCGCTGCCATTTTCACTGGAAGCAGTATCGTTTCCAGCAGAAGTGAACACCATTTCCGCTGCCCACAACGGCGAGCCCGGTACAAATATCGCGAACAGGGTGGTTGCGAGCGCGCTGGCACTGGCCAGTTTGACGTCGGTCAGCAAGCTGGTGTTTCTTTGTTGAATCTGGGTCATGGTTTGTCTCCCAAGGGTCATATTGTTTAAACTAGAAGCTCAGGCGGGCGCCGACAGAGGCGGTCCAGCGGTCATAATCATAGAGCCCGATATTGCTGTCGTTGCGGGTGTAGGTGACGCGCGGACGCACGCTGATCGCGTCGGTGAACCGGTAGCGCAGCCCCAGCGAGGCATCATATTGCGTGTCCTTGCGGCCTTTCAGGAACAAAGGATCGCGGCTGTCATAGTTGCGATGCTCCACGCTGGCGCCGGCGATGATCGAGGCCTTCTCGCCAAGCTGCCATTCGCCGCCCAGTTGCGCATTGGCAAAGCCGTAGCTCAGCTGGTCAGCGCCAGGGCGGCGGGTCTCTTCCTTGCCGCCGCCGATGCCGCCATAGATAGCCTTGTCGGCATAGGTGATGCTGCCGGAGAAGCGCTCGGCATCCTGCAGCGGGCTGCCGTCATAGTTGAGCCGGAAATATTGCCCGCTGACCGACAGGGCGCGGTCGCCCGACAGGCGCTTGGTGTAGCGGATGTCGCCGCCGACGCTGGTCCGGTAACCATTGTGACCAAGCCAGAACCGCTGCGCCTGTCCCGAAAGCGAGACCACGTCTCCGCTCGCCAGGCTGTGGGACAGGCCAAGTGTGCCGACCGCCGAAGCCTGATCGACGAACCGGCTATCGATATTGTCGCGCCAGTTGCCAAGCACCGAACCAAACAGGCGGGTCTGTCGGCTAAGCGGGGTCGAACCCGAGAGGCCACCCTGAATTTGATAAAAACCGGCATCCTGTTCACGCGCAGCACCGTTCAGCGTCGCCGGGCCGAGAAAGGCAAACAGCGGCAGCGTGATCGAGATCGCATCGGTCGCGGTGTTGATATTGCTGTCATATCCGCCTTCGACATCGAAATAGCCGGTGATCTCCGATGCGCCGCCGGCAATAGCGCTATCCAGCTGTCGGACCACGCCATCGATGCGGTTGCGGACGGGATCGGGTATCGAAGGATCACCGCGCACCGTTTCAAATTCCGCGCGGGCCGTATCAACATCCCCGGCCATGGCATAGGCCCGAGCCAGTTCGGCCTGTGCCCGGACATTATCCGGCTGCACCGCCAGCACCCGCTGGAACGCCAGGATGGCTTCACCGTAGCGACCCGAATCCAGGGCCGCCAGGCCGAGGGCCATATCATAGTCGGGTTCCCCGACGCGTTGCAAATCCATATCGCTCTGGGCCGCAGCCGGCGTCGATGCGAGCGCTAACAAGCAAGTGTTAAAAGCAATTGTCGATATTGCGACGGCTTTGGAAAAGCGCATTCAGGCCCCCTGTAAGTTCATTGAATATGAAAATTGGATAGGGCAGCGCACCGCGATAGGCTTGTTACAAGCACCGACAGGAAGATGACAAAATTGGTTAGTATTTGGCATGC
>CAWUKF010000237.1:0-4309 GCA_963922745.1 uncultured Sphingomonadales bacterium | reverse complement strand
CGCCCTGGATGATCGGATGTTCGATGCCAAAAAGCTCGGTAATGCGTGTTTTCATGGGATTTTCTCCTTGTGCGTCATTCCGGCGAATGTCGGAATCTTGTCTATGGGGTCCGTTAGTCCTGAGCTTGTCGAAGGGCGCCCTTCGACGAGAGGCGTGGTTCGACAGGCTCACCACTAACGGGAAATAGAATCGGTTTAATCGCGCGATTAACTAGCAACCCAAGTCCCGGTTGTCACGCCTTTCCAGATTTGGTCGGGAGACGTAGCGGCAAGCTCGGCCCCGAGCCGTTTTGACCAGTGATGTTCGTTGCCGAGCGCGTCGCGCCAGGCCCACAGGCGGCGGGTATAATGGTGCAGGTCATATTCCTGGGTATAGCCCATCGCCCCGTGGACCTGATGGAAAGGCACGGTGACCGCCTCGACGCTGTGGCCGATCTGGACCTTGGCTATCACCGCTTCGTGCCAGGCCTGTTCCGGGTCATCGGCGTGCCGGGCCACAGCGCTGGCCGCCTGGGTCGCCGCCATGGTCGCGGCGGCGCATTCCGATGCGGCGACCGCAAGCTGGTGCTGGATCGCCTGGAATTTGGACAGCGGCCGGCCGAATTGTTCGCGCTGCGAGACATAGTCGATCGACAGGTTCAGCGCTGCCTCCATGGTCGCGGCCATTTGCACCGCGCGGACGGTGAGGATCATCGCCTCGAAGGCGCGCCGCGACAGGTCGGTCTTGGCCGACAGTTCCGCGACATGGCCGGAAAAGACAAATTGCGTCATACCGTCCGGGGACAGGGACTCCTCGGGAGAGCGCACGGCGACGCGATTGTCGAACAGGCCGATTTCATGATGTGCGGAGTCGAACAGCACGATCTTGTCCGCATGCATGCCGAACGGGATATCGGCGGATGGGGTATGGCCGCTCAGCGCGAAACTGGCGGTACCGTCTGCCGGTGCCAGACCGGCGCGGTCGAGCATCCAGTTGGCGATCAGCGTTTCGGCGAACGGCACCGGTGAAGCCGCCTGCGCCGATGCCCAGATCGCACCGAAGACCTCGTCATGATCGGCGCCAAAGCCGCCATTGTCTTCGCTGACCCAGGCCAGCGGCAGGCCATTTTCGGCGAGTGCGTCCCAGAGGGTCTGCGGATATTCGCCCGCCTCGGCCTGATGCGGGACGTCGCGGCCACAAAGGTCGGTGTAGATTTTCGTGGCCGTTTCGGCGACCATGCCTTCGGTGTTTATCATGGAAATGGGAGACCTTGAATAGAACCGTTCGCACTGAGCTTGTCGAAGTGCGGTTGTTGTCGATCAATGTCCTTCGACAGGCTCAGGACGAACGGAATGGAAGGAATGTTGGCTCGCATCATCTGAGCCCCAGCTGGCGAGCGATGATGCCGCGCATCACTTCGGTGGTGCCGCCGCGCAGCGTGTTGGGCGGGGAGCGGAGCACGCCGATATTCATGATCCGGCGCATGGCGGGGCTCCAGTCCTCGGCCGGCAGGTCGGTGAGCATCGCGCGCACTTGCTGGGTCAGGTCATTTTCCAGCCGGTTGCCGAGATCCTTGACCAGCGCCGCCTCGGTTTCGGGCGAGACGCCCCGGTCGAGCAGATTGGCGATCGCCCAGGACATGCCGCGCAGGGTGCGGAGATTGGCGATCAGTTTGCCCAGTCGGCCATGGCTGTCCGAACCCATTTTGCCGCTCAACTGCCCCAGCGCGGTTTCCAGCGTGATATAGCTGGACAGGAAGCGCTCCGGGCCGGAGCGCTCCATTGCGAGCTCGCCGGTGACCTGTGCCCAGCCGCCGCCTTCTTCACCGAGCAGGCAGTCGTCGGGGACGATCACGTCCTCGAAATAGACCTCGTTGAAATGGGCGTCGCCGGACAGGTCGACGATCGGCTTGATGGTGACACCGGGCAGGCTGAGATCGATGAGGATCTGCGACAGGCCGACATGGCGGTTGCGGCCATCGGCGGGCGAAGTGCGCAGCAGCGCCACCATATAGTGACACATATGGGCGCCGGACGACCAGATTTTCTGGCCGTTGATCTTCCAGCCGTCACTGACCTTTTCTGCCTTGGTCTTGACATTAGCCAGATCGGAACCCGCGCCCGGCTCGCTTAGGCCGATTGCGAAATAGCATTCGCCCGCGGCGATGCGTGGAAGAATGTCGAGTTTCTGCTCCTCGGTGCCATGGGCGAGCAGCATCGGTGCGTGCTGGCGGTCGGCGATCCAGTGCGCCGCCACCGGAGCGCCTGCGCGAAGTGTTTCCTCGGTGACGATATAGCGTTCCAGAGCGCTCTTGTTGTGGCCGCCATATTGCGAGGACCAGGTCAGGCCAATCCAGCCGCGCTTGCCCATTTTCCTGGAAAATTCGGGATCGGCGGAGGCCATCCAGCATTCCGGTTCCGGCCGGAAATTGCCGGCCTCGCGCTCTTCCTTCAGAAACGCCTGCAGCTCGGCGCGGAGCTCTTCGAGCGCCGGATCGGGCTGGATGACGGGGAAGTTAAATCTTTGCATGGGCGATCCTTATCAAATCAGTCCCGTTCGTGCTGAGCTTGTCGAAGCACCCTGGCAAGCGTCCTTCGACAGGCTCAGGACGAACGGATTTTGGCCTTGTGATGCTGGTCATGGTGTCACGATATCGAATTGCGGATTTACCTCGTCGAGGGCCATGAACATGGTGGCCATCAGGGCATCATCGCCGCTGATGATCATCTCCTTGTCCCGGATCAGCTGCATCGGGCTGGTCTGGCGCATCAATAGCTGGGTGAACGCCGCCCGGCTGATGGTGATCTGTACGTCCGATCCTTCGCCGGTGATCGCATAATCCTCGCCGCGCGGGAACATCACGCTCTTGCCGAGATCGATGCTCACCGCTTCCTTGCGGTCGGGGAACCAGAAGCGGAGGATGCCGCCGTCGCCCTTCATCTTGGCCGGATTGAAGCGGGTCGCTATGGCGTCGAACAGGTCGACTGCCGGGATGCCGTTCAGCACTTTGGCGCTGGCGGTACTGATCGAATTCTTGACATTATTGCCTTCGCGCAATTCCCTTGCGCCGACCAGATAGATATTGCGCCAGGTGCCGGCTTCGGCCTGGAACCCGAGCTGTTCATAAGTGGAGGCGAGCCATTTTTTCGCCGCTTCATCAGCCGGATCGGCGAACACCAGATGGTTGAAGACGGTGGCCGCCCAGCGGTAATCGCCGTCTTCAAAGGCCTTTTCGCCGACCGCCAGCGCCTTCGCGGCACCGCCCATTGCCTCGACATATTTTTTCGAGGCTTCGACCGGCGGCAGCTCATGATAATGGGCAGGCACCGCGTCCCACCAGCCAAAATAGCGCTGATAGACCGCCTTGCTGTTGTGGTTGAGCGTGCCGTAATAGTCGCGCACGCCGAAGTCGGTCTTGGCGAAATCCGGCTCGCCGATATTCTCGGCGATCTCGTCCATCGTCGCACCCTGATTGGCCTGGCGCATGGTCTGGTCATGGACATAGCGATAGATGCCGCGCTGGTTTTTCAGCGCGGTCTGCACATTGTCCGATCCCCAGGTCGGCCAGTGGTGGGAAGCGAGCATCACGTCCGCCTTGTCGCCATATCTGGCGAGCATTGCGTCGATTACCTTGCTCCATTTCAGCGTGTCGCGGACCAGCGCGCCGCGCGGCGTCAGAACATTGTGGAAGGTGCGGGTGGCGACCTCGGCGCTGTGCAGCGCCCTGAACTGCGGCATGTAGAAGATCATCTCGGCCGGTGCCTCGGTTTCGCCTGCGTCCATGAAGTCGAAGCTGATGCCGTCGATCACCAGCGTCTCGCCATCCTTGCTGATTGACCGGGTCGGCGGCACCAGCGATACTTCACCGCTCGACAGTTTCTGGCCGAGGCCGCCGCCGACCTGGCCGGTGGTGCCGACCGGCAGGGCCGTGCCGAACTGATATTGCACCCGCCGGTTCATCGCGGTGCCGGCGATCACGCTTTCGCCGACGGATTCGGCGAGGAAGCCGTGCGGGGCGATGATCTGGATCTTGCCGGCCTTGATATCATCGGGCGAAGCGACCCCGGCGATGCCGCCGAAATGGTCACCATGGCTATGGGTGAAGATCACCGCGACAACTGGCCGGTCGCCCAGCGTCTTGTTGGCCAGCGCCAGCCCGGCTTTCGACGGGGCAGGGGTGGTCAGCGGATCGACGATGATCCAGCCGGTCTTGCCGGCGATCAGCGTCATCTGCGCCAGATCATAGCCGCGGATCTGGTAGATGCCGGGGACGACCTCGAACAGGCCGTGGATGCTGTTGAGCTTTGCCTGCCGCCAGAGCGAGGGGTT
>CAWUKF010000236.1:0-4313 GCA_963922745.1 uncultured Sphingomonadales bacterium | reverse complement strand
ACGGCGGCGCCGGCGCTGGTGGCGAGGATGAAGCGTTTGTGGGACATGCCGAACAGGCCGGCGGGGACCGAGATCAGGGTGCGGATATTGGGGATGAAGCGGGCGACAAAGACCACCCATTCGCCGTGATTGTCGAAAATCCGGTCGATCCGGTTGACCGTGGCGATATCGAGCGTCAGCCAGCGACCGTGCCGCCGGACAAAGGCGCGCAGATCATCCTCATCCCAGTGGCGGCCGATCATGAACCAGGCATAATTGCCGATCACCGAACCGATCGTGCCGACCAGCACCAGCGCCACCGGGTGGAAGCGCCCCTGCCCCACGCCGACGCCGCCCAGGCCCATGATCAGTTCGGACGGGATCGGCGGGAAGATATTTTCCAGCGCCATCAGAAAGCCGATCGCCCAGTAGCCCGCCTGGGCAATCAGGTCGGTGATCCAGCTGTTCAAAGCATAAACCCGGCTGCGTGATTATTTTGCGGCAAGACGCCGCTCGATTGCATCCCAGATCATGCCCGGCGTATCGGTGCCGTTGAACTTGTCGATTGCGACAATCCCGGTCGGTGAGGTCACATTGATCTCGGTTAGCCATTTGCCGCCGATCACGTCGATGCCGACAAATATCAGGCCGAGTCGCTTCAGGTCCGGCCCCATCGCTGCGCAAATCTCTTTCTCGCGCTCGGTCAGTTCCGCCGCCTCGGCATAGCCGCCCTGCGCGAGGTTCGAGCGGAACTCGCCCTCGCCCGGCTTGCGGTTGATCGCGCCGGCAAATTCGCCGTCGATCAGGACGATCCGCTTGTCGCCCTGATGCACTTCGGGGAGGAACGGCTGGACCATATGCGGTTCCGGCCAGGTCTGGTTAAATACCTCGAACAAGGCACTGAGATTGCTGCCGTCTTCCGGCACCAGAAAGATCGCCTTGCCGCCATTGCCGTGCAGCGGCTTGACGACGATGCCGCCATGCTCCTTCTGGAAGGCGCGCACCTCGTCGAGGTCGCGGGTGATGAGGGTCGGCGGCATGAACTGCGCATAGTCCAGCACATAGACTTTTTCCGGCGCGTTGCGGACGGAGACCGGGTTGTTGACCACGAGGGTCTCGCTCTCGATGCGCTCGAGCAGATGGGTGGCGGTGATATAGCCGACATGGAAGGGCGGATCCTGTCGCATCAGCACGACATCGACATCGCTGCCGAGGTCGAGCTTTACCGGCTCGCCAAAAGTAAAATGGTCGCCCTTGACCGGCTGCACCGTCACCGGATGCGCGGGCGTGGTCAGGCGGCCGTTGGCTTGCAGGGTCAGGCCCTTCACATCATAATGAAAGACCTGATGGCCGCGTTTCTGGGCGGAGAGCATCAGCGCGAAGCTGCTGTCGCCGGCGATATTCACGCTTTCCATCGGGTCCATTTGTACGGCGATTTTCAGGGTCATTCACTTGCTTTCATTTCACACCGTACTCCGCGCTCGATGCGGAGCTCTGGAGGTTACAGAGATGCCAGGCCTCACCGGGCTCCGCATCAAGTGCGGAGCACATGGCGCTGCGTTGCGCAATCCATAACCGTTCGTCCCGAGCTTGTCGAAGGCCGTTTTTGTTTAGGGCGGGAAAGGGAAAGTTCGGGCGGGTGACGGTTGTTGGTGAGCATTGTTGAGCCACGGGAGCGCGAGCAAGGTCTCTCGACTTCGCTCGAGACGAACGGGGAGGAAATGAGTCTGGATCCGTTCGCCCTGAGCCTGTCGAAGGACCCTTCTCGTCGAGAGGCGTGGTTCGACAAGCTCACCCCCGACGGAAAGAAATCCCCCTGACGAAACAAGACGAATCCGCCTCAAAAACCATGCCAGACATTGGGGAGATGAACCGGCAGGCGGCGCGGCGCGACCAGGATCACGTCGATCTGCATATCCTCGCCGTTCGGACAATATTGCGGATAGAGGATCTCGGCGGCATCGGCGACGCGCCGCAGCCGGTTGAGATCGATCGCCTGTTCCAGATCCTCCAGCTTGGTGCGCGCCTTTACCTCGACAAAGGCGACCAGCCGGCCACGCTTTGCCACCAGGTCAACCTCGCCGCGCGCGGTGCGGATGCGTTCGCCCAAAATCCGCCAGCCTTTCAGGCGCAGGAAGCGGGCGGCGGTCTTTTCGGCCAGCCGGCCCCGCGCTTCCGCTGCCTCGCGCTTCATTTTGGGGTTTCCGTTCGTGCTGAGCTTGTCGAAACATGGCCCTCCCCCAATGGTCCTTCGACAGGCTCAGGACGAACGGTGCGGGATTCCTCGGCGTTCATTTTTCCGTCTTCCAGCGATTGGTCAGGTCATACAGCGCCTTGCGGTCGGTGTTGAAGGCGCGAGCGACCTCTCCCGCCGCCTTCGAGGCTGGCAGCCGGACCAGTGCCTCACGCAGAGCGGCTTCCAGCTCCTGTTCGCTGGCCGCTTCCGGCGCGCCCGGAGGACCGATGATCACAACAATCTCGCCCTTGGGCTTTTCCGCCGCATAGCGTTCGGCCAGTTCGGCCAGCGAACCGGCCACGCTTTCCTCGAACCGCTTGGTGATCTCGCGCACGACTGCCGCCTTGCGCTCACCCAGCACAGCCTGCGCATCGGCGAGCATCGCGCCCAGCCGGGAACCATTCTCGTAAAAAATCAGGCTGGCGTTAAGGGTCTTGAGCGCGCCAAGCGCCTCGCTCCGCGCCTTGGTCTTGCTGGGCAGAAACCCTTCGAACAGAAAGCGGTCGCTGGGCAGGCCGGAGAGCGTCAGGGCAGCAATGGCAGCGCTGGGCCCGGGAATCGTGGTCACGTAGAGACCGGCGGCCTGCGCGTCGCGGACCAGCTTGTAGCCGGGATCGGAGATCAGCGGCGTCCCAGCATCGCTGACCAGTGCGACAATTTTGCATCGAACGGCATCCAAAATGAATTCACGATCAGCGGCCGATCTGTGGTCGTTATAGACCATCATTTTTGATTTTTTACCAATATGATTCAATAGTTTACCAGTAACTCTTGTGTCCTCGACCAAAATGATATCGGCAGCAGCGAGGGTTGTTTCGGCACGGCGCGACAAATCTCCGAGGTTGCCGATCGGGGTGGCAACGATATAGAGACCGGACTGGGCAGGAGTGGACATATGACGGTCATGGCAGAGAAGACACATCTAGGACAAGATCAAAGCGGACGGCGCAGCATTTTGAAGGGAGCGGGCCTAGCAGCCGTGGCCTTGCTTGCGGGCTGTTCCACGGTTATCCCGCGTGGCGCGGAGCCGCCCCGGACCGAAACCCCGACACCACCACCGGTGACCGCAGGACTGCCGGAAGACCAGAAGCATCATCGCATCGCCCTGCTGGTACCGCTGTCCGGCAAGAATGCCGGTATCGGCCAGTCGCTGGCCAATGCGACGACGATGGCGCTGCTCGACACCAAGGCGGAAAATATCCGCATGACCAGCTATGACACGGCCAAGGGCGTGACCATCGCCGCACAAAATGCCATTCGCGACGGCAACAAGCTGATCATTGGCCCGCTGCTCAGCGACAATGTGGTCGCGACCGCCAATATCGCCCGGCCAGCGGGCGTGCCGATTCTGAGCTTTTCCAACGACAGCAGTGTCGCCGGCAATAATGTCTTCATATTGGGCCATATCCCTTCGCAATCGATCGAACGGGTTGTCGACTATGCCCGGTCAAAGGGTATGACCCGTTTTGTCGGGCTGGTGCCCAACGGAGTCTACGGCCAACGCGCCTCTTCGACCCTGCTGCGCAAGGTCAAGGATGTCGGCGGCACGGTGGTGTCGATCCAGACATTCAATCGCGATTCCCAGTCGATCGAGGCAGCTACCAAGAAACTGGCCCAGAATGGCGAATTCGAAGCGGTTCTGCTCGCCGACAATGGCGACATGGCGATCAAGGCGGCTCCCTATATCCGCAAGAATGCCAGTGGCACGGCCAAGATACTGGGCACGGATTTGTGGAATACCAGCAGCAATCTGGCCGGCGCGCCTTCGATGCGCGGAGCCTGGTTCGCCAGCGTATCCGACGCCCTCTACAAGCAATATGCCGATCGCTATCGTGCCCGCTATGGCGCGGCGCCGTTCCGCCTGTCGAGCCTGGGCTATGATTCGGTGCTGCTGACGGTGAAGGTCGCCCGCAACTGGAAAGTGGGATCCCCCTTCCCGATCAACCAGCTGACCGACAAGGGCGGCTTTATCGGGTTGGACGGCGTTTTCCGGTTCATGCCCAATGGCGTTTCACAGCGCGCGCTCGAAGTGCAGGAAATCCGCACCGGCAGCTTTGCGGTGATAGATCCGGCACCGAAAGGATTTTGACAGGATTGT
>CAWUKF010000235.1:0-4319 GCA_963922745.1 uncultured Sphingomonadales bacterium | reverse complement strand
TTCCCTGCAATTCGACACGCCGGACGTTGGCTCGGTTAGCCGGGCCGAATCGGCGGTACGCTCGATCCCGGGGGTAGGCTCTGCTTCGACGTCGAGTCTGGCGCTGGGCGGCGTCTCTGTCATGAGCGTGACATATCGCGGGGATATCTCGGAACTGGCCCAGTCCCTGCGGGCGCAGGGCTGGCAGGTCCAGCAGGGAGCGGGCGCCTTGCGTATCAGTCGTCCCGGACAGTAAAGTAGCGAGACCGTGAGCCAGATAGCCCTCCCTCTTGAACAGAAGCCGCCAGCCGAACAGATCGGATATCTGGTGACAGAGGCGAATGCATCGGTTCACGAGCAGTTGCAGAACTGGCAGGACTGGACCCACCACACGCTGATCCTGACCGGGCCGACAGAATCGGGTAAAAGCACGATGGCGGCGGCCTTCGTGCGCGACAGCGGCGGACTGTGCCTGGATGACGCCTCGGACCATGACGATACCGAGATATTCCATCTCTGGAACCGGGCGAATATGGAGCAGAGGCCGCTGCTGCTGGTTTCGCGGATGCCGGTTGCGCAATGGGGCGTGACATTGCCCGATCTGCAATCGCGTCTCGCGGCGTCGCTCCATCTGGCCATCGGTGCGCCGGACCAGGCGATGATCGACGGTTTGCTGCAGAAATATTTTGCCGTGCGGGGTCTGACCATTTCCGAAGATGCGCTGCGCTATCTGGGGAAACGCATGGTCCGGTCCTATGCCATGGTCCGCCAGCTGGCTCAGAAAATGGATGCCCTGGCGATCGAGGCGAAAAAGCCGGCGAATCTGGCGATCGCAAAAGCGGCGCTGGCCCATTTTGACGCCGCCGATCAAAAAGTAGAGACATAGATCATGGAAAAATCCGCTGCCCCGCCACTGGATTCGGACATCCTGCCGGGCGAGGAGGTCGCCAGCCTCTCGCCGGAAGAGAGCAGCAAGCGCTATTTTAATCGGGAAATCAGCTGGCTGGGGTTCAACGAGCGGGTCATTGAGGAAGCGGAAGACAGCGCCCATCCGTTGCTCGAGCGGCTGCGCTTCCTGTCGATCTCCGGCAGCAACCTCGACGAATTTTTCATGGTCCGCTTCGCCGGGCTGGTCGGACAATATCGGCAGAAGATCGAGGAGCGGTCAGCGGATGGCCTGACCGCGACACAACAGCTGGAAGCGATCGCCGAACGAACCGACCTGCTGATGGAACATCAGCAGCGGGTCTGGTCGGCGCTGTCGGCAAAGCTGGCCGACGAGGATATTTTTGTATCGACGGTGCCCGACCTTGCAGAAGATTCGAAAGCCTGGCTGCGGCAGCATTTCATTGACCAGATATTTCCGGTGCTGACACCACAGGCGCTCGACCCGGCACATCCCTTTCCGTTCATTCCCAATAAAGGCCTGAGCCTCGTGTTCGATCTCGTCCGCGAGTCGGACAAACAGGGGATCAGGGAACTTGTGATGATTCCGACGGGGCTTCCGCGCTTCATCCGCTTGCCGGGCGAATCGGCGGCCTATGTTTCGGTCGAGACGGTGATCCAGGAATTTTCCGACATATTATTCCCCGGTTATGTGGTGAAAAGCAGCGGTCTGTTCCGGATCATCCGCGACAGCGATATCGAGGTCGAGGAAGAGGCGGAAGATCTGGTGCGCTATTTCCGCAGCGCGATCAAACGTCGCCGGCGCGGCGATGTCATCCGGCTCGAAATGGGACCGAAACTCGGCGAGCCGGTGGTGGCGATGTTGCGGGAGAACCTGCTGCATGACGGGGCTACCGAGAGCCGCATCAATGGCCTGGTCGGACTCGGCGATCTTGATATTCTGGTCGAGGAAGACCGCCCGGATCTCAAATTCACACCCTATAGCCCGCGCTTTCCCGAGCGGATTCGCGATCATGGCGGCGACTGTTTTGCCGCCATTCGCGACAAGGATATCCTGGTCCATCACCCCTATGAATCGTTCGAGGTGGTGATCGAATTTCTGAAACAGGCCGCCGCCGATCCCGAGGTGGTGGCGATCAAGCAGACGCTGTACCGGGCCGGCAAGCAATCCGCGATTATCCGGGCGCTGATCGACGCCGCCGAGGCAGGGAAATCGGTGACGGCGGTTGTCGAGCTCAAGGCGCGCTTTGACGAGGAACAGAATCTGCTCTGGGCCAGCGCGCTGGAGCGGGCCGGCGTGCAGGTGGTCTACGGCTTTATCGAGTGGAAGACCCACGCGAAAATTTCGATGGTCGTGCGCAAGGAGCAGGAGGGCTATCGCACCTATTGCCATTTCGGCACCGGCAATTATCACCCGGTGACCGCCAAGATTTACACCGATCTCAGCTTTTTCACGGCCGACCCGCGGGCGGCACGGGACGCGGCGCAACTGTTCAATTATATCACGGGCTATGTCGAGCCGAAGGCGCTGGAGCTGATCTCGATGTCGCCGCGCGATATGCGTAATGACCTAATGGGATTGATCGATCAGGAAATTGCCAATGTCCGCGAGGGCAAACCCGGCATGATCTGGGCGAAGATGAATTCGCTGGTCGATCCGGCGCTGATCGAAAAACTCTATCAGGCAAGCAATGCCGGGGTGGAGATCGATCTGGTTGTCCGGGGCATCTGCTGCCTGCGTCCCGACGTACCCGGTATGTCAGACCATATCAGGGTGAAATCCGTGGTTGGCCGCTTTCTCGAGCACAGCCGGATCTGGGCCTTTGGCAACGGCCGGGAACTGCCGAATGACGGCGCCAAACTCTATATCTCCTCGGCCGACTGGATGCCGCGCAATCTCGACCGTCGCGTGGAATATATGATGCCGATCACCAACAAGACCGTCCATGACCAGATATTGGACCAGGTCATGGTGGCCAATCTGATCGACGACGAACAGAGCTGGGAACTGAACGCCGACGGCAGCTACACAAGGGTAGTTTCATCGGACAAACCGTTCAATCTGCACCGCTATTTCATGACCAATCCGTCGCTGTCCGGGCGTGGCAAGGCGCTGCGAAAGAGCAATGCCGTGCCTCGCCTCAGCCTGCGTCGCCGTCAGAAGAAGGTGTAAGCAGGGTGCTGGCACAAAAGGATCATCGCGCGCCGTTCGTGCCGGTGCGGGACAAGCACGGCAGCCAGCGCACAGCGATCATTGATATCGGCTCCAACTCCATCCGCCTGGTGGTCTACCAGGGCCCGGTCAGGGTGCCGGCCATTCTGTTCAACGAGAAAGTCATGGCCGGCCTGGGCAAGGAACTTTCCACGACCGGCGCGATTGGCAAGCAATCGATGGACCTCGCGATCCGCGGACTGAAACGCTTTCACCGCCTGTGCAAGGAAATGGAAGTCGACAATATCAAGAGCTTTGCCACGGCGGCGGTGCGCGATGCCAGCAACGGCCAGCAGCTGCTGAAGGCGGCGCGGGTGATCGGCTATGACGTGCAGGTTCTGCAGGGCGAAGAGGAAGCCGAACTGGCCGCACTCGGCGTCATTTCCGGCATCCCGGAAGCGAAGGGCATTGTCGGCGATCTCGGTGGCGGCAGTCTGGAGCTGGCGCTGGTCGAAGGCGGCGAGGTGCTGGAACGCTTTTCCTTCCCGCTTGGCGTGCTGCGGGTGGCCGACCTGCGCGGCAAGAGCCAGGACAAGCTCAAGCGGCAGGTCCGGAAGATGCTGAAAAAGACCGGCTGGGAGAAGCAGGCGCAGGGCTTGCCCTTCTATCTGGTCGGGGGATCATGGCGATCGCTCGCCCGGCTCGACATGTTCGACAGCCAGTATCCGCTGCCGGTGATCCATAATTACGAGATGGAACCGCGGCGCGCGCAACGGCTGGTCAGCCGGCTGGCGCAGCTGAACCGGGACAAGCTCAAGAATGTGCCCGGCCTGTCCTCATCGCGAATACCGACGCTGAAGGACGCCGCCTGGCTGCTGTCGATGCTGGTGCGCTATCTGGGCAGCAGCCGGATGGTGGTGTCGGCCTACGGGGTGCGCGAAGGTCTGCTGTTCCAGAATATCAGCAAGCAGGAAGCGGCGCGCGATCCGCTGCTGCTGGGTACGGAAGACGCCGGCGCGGCGCAGTCGCGTTTCCCGGCAAACAGCAAGCTGCTGGGCAGGTGGATTGCCGAAATCTTTTCCGACGACCCGGCTGAATGGTCTCGCATCCGCCAGGCAGCCTGCAATCTTGGCGATGTTGCTTGGCGTGCGAACCCCAATTTCCGGGCCGAGCGGGGGCTGGAGATCGGGCTGCACGGCAACTGGGTCGGCATCAGCGGGCCGGAGCGCGAGATGCTGGGGCAGGCGCTCTACACCAGTTTCGGCGGCGGCACCCGGGTCTT
>CAWUKF010000234.1:0-4323 GCA_963922745.1 uncultured Sphingomonadales bacterium | reverse complement strand
GTCGCGATATCCGCGCCTTCGGGTGTCGGATCCTGCAGACCATCCTTGGTTGAAAACAGGATCCACAACCATTTCATGTCGCCGGTGATCAGTATCTGGCGCTGTTCCGGTGCTTCCCAGACCAGTGTTTCCGGAGCCTTCGGCCAGATATCGTCGAGCGCGAAATGGGCATAGTCATCGGATGAATGCAGCACATTCAGCATGGCCAGATCGATATGCTGGCCTTCGCCGGTCTGATCCAGCGTGCGCAAGGCGGCGAGGATCGCTATGATTCCGTGGAGCGAACTATAGCTGTCGGCCATCGCGAACTGGATATCTGTCGGCTGGCCGCCGCTCATTTCTGCCTGCCGGGCGATGAGACCGCTTTCCGCGTGCAGCACGGGCGCATAGGCCGCCCGACCGCGCTCGGGACCATTTTGGCCGTAGCCGGAGATCGACAGCATGACGAGCCGGGGATTGACCCCGGACAACTCGGACCAGCCGATACCGAATTTGTCCATCACGCCCGGACGGAAATTCTCGACGACGATATCTGCCTTCGCTGCCAGCCTGTGGATCAATTCGCGCGCGCCGTCTGCCTTTAGGTCGACGCAGATATTCCGCTTGCCGATATTGAGCTGCAGATAATTGCCGCTGACGCCGCTTTCCCGCTTGGCCAGCTTGCGCGTCACATCGCCTTCCGGCGGCTCGACCTTGAGGACCTCGGCCCCGAGGTCGGACAGCATCCGCGTCGCGTAGGGGCCTGCGACGACACGCGAAAAATCCAGGACCTTCAGCCCCGCTAACGGAAATCCTGTCATAATTGCCTGACGCTAGAGTTTCATCTGCTGCTTCATGGTTTTGTCGGTAACCTTTCCATAAGGCGGAAGGAAACCAGCAATTTTGGCTATGTTGATCTTCGGCTGGCGATAGACCGCCTTGGCATGGCTGAATTCCTTGAAACCGTCTGGCCCGGTATAGGCACCCATGCCGGAAGGGCCGACGCCGCCAAAGGGCAGATCATGCTGCGCGATATGGAAAATCACGTCATTGACCGTCACCCCGCCCGAGATCGTCTTGTCCAGTATCTTGCGCTTGTCGCCTTCGGTATCGCCGAAATAATATAGCCCAAGCGGCCGGTCATGATCGTTCACATAGTCGATCACTTCATCGAGATTGCGGTAGGTCTTGACCGGCAGGATTGGGCCGAAAATCTCTTCCTGCATCACCCGCATGTCGTCATTGACGTCCTGCAGCACGGTTAGCGGCATCTTGTTGCTGTTGGTGTTGGAAAAATCCTCGTTGCCGGGATTGACCACCGTCTGCTTTGCACCCTTTTCGAGAGCATCATCGATCAGACCCTGCAGCCGCTCCTTGTGGCGGCCGTTGATCACCGACGTATAGTCGTCATTGCCGATCAGGGTCGGATATTGGTCGGCGACATTCGACTTGATGCCCTCAACGACCGCATCTTCCTTGTCCTGGGGGACCAGGAGATAGTCGGGCGCCAGGCAGATCTGGCCAGCGTTCATCATCTTGCCCATCGCGATCCTCTGCGTCGCTTTCTGGATATCCGCATCGGGGCCGACGATGGTCGGCGACTTGCCGCCCAGTTCGAGCGTGACCGGAGTCAGATTCTGCGCTGCTGCTGCCATCACGTGTTTGGCGATGCTCCCGCCGCCGGTGAAGATCAGGTGGTCCCAGGGGATTTCCGAGAAGGACTTGCCGGTTTCCGGTCCGCCGGTAATCACCGTCATTTCCTCCGGCGCAAAATATTCGGCGACCAGCTTCTGGGCCAGCGCGCCGGTTGCGGGGCAGAATTCGGAAAATTTGATCATTACCCTGTTGCCGGCACCAAAGGCACCGATCGCGGGGTCGAAGGCGAGGTTGATCGGGAAATTCCATGGCGCGATCACGCCAACCACGCCCTTGGGCTGATACTCGACCTGACCGCTAGCGCCCAGCAGGCCAAGCGGGAAATCCATTTTGCGTTTTTCCGGGCGCATCCATTTTTTCAGATGTTTCTTGTGATCCTTGGCATGGCCGACCACTGACATCAGATCAGTCATCACCGTCTGGACGCTGCTGCGATGGCCGAAATCACTGGAAACTGCCTCGCACAGGGCATCCTGATGATCGATGATCATCTGTGCGGTGCGATTGATCCGGTCCATGCGGACGTCATGACTGACCGGCAATTCGGCATGAAAGGCGTCGCGCTGCGCCCGAAAAAGCTCCATGATCTTGTCTTTGCTGACTTCGCCAGCTGCGGCTTCCAATGCTTCCATTATCGCTCTCCCGACAGTGGGTGTTATCGACCCATCGATTTACCATTTCAATTGACCGCTTAAACCGGTTTTTTGGCAGTTTGTCGAGGGTGAACGCGCTATTGTGCCAATGACTCGATTGCCTGCGCCGTCGCGACCAGCTGTTTCGCCTGTTTCAGGTGCAGCAATTCGGTCATTTTGCCGTCGACAACAATCACGCCCTTGCCGGCGTTTATCGGATCGGCGAAGGCCGCGATAATGGCCTCCGCTGCGGCGATTTCCTCGGCGGCGGGCGCGAAAACCCGGTTGGCCGTCTCGATCTGTACCGGATGGATCAGCGTCTTGCCGTCAAATCCAAGCTTTTTCGCTTCCCGGCATTCGGTTGCGAGGCCGTCTGGATCGTTGAAATCATTATATACGCTGTCGAGCACATTGAGTCCGTAGGCGCGGGCGGCGATCACGGTTTGCGTCATTACCGGAGCGAAAATTGCCCGATCATGCTCGGCCCGCATTTCCTTTGCCAGATCGTTGAAACCCATGACAAAGGTGGTCAGCCGGTGCTGCGGCGCCAGGGCGGCAATCTCCGCCAGTTTGAGGACCGCCTCCGGCATTTCGATCATGGCCCATAGCCGGGTATCCGGACCGGCATTCAGATCCTCCATGATATCGGTAATCCGGACAATATCGTCTGCATTCAATATTTTCGGCACCAGCACGGCGTCCGCCTGATTCAGGCAGGCCTGCTTGAGATCCTCGGCAAACCAGGGGGTATCCATGGCGTTGATCCGGATCACCAGCTCCCGGTCGCCATAAGCGCCGGACCGCAGCGCGGCGCAGGCATTGATCCGCGCTTCCTCCTTGGCGTCCGGCGCCACTGCATCTTCGAGATCGAAGATAATCGTGTCTGCGAGCAGGGTCTTGGCCTTTTCCAGCGCCCGCGTGTTTGATGCGGGCATGTACAGGCAGGAGCGGCGGGGGCGGTATCTGGGGTCAGTCATCTGGCGATCGTATCAGCTGAATGGCGCGAGGCAAAGTCAGTTAATCCATGGCGATATACGCTTTGTTAACCATAGGCTTTTAGTGGATTTTTAACGGATTTTTACGGCTCGCTCTGGCGGGACGACCAGTTGAGGAACAGACAAGCCATGAAGCTGATCATCCAGATACCCTGCTATAACGAGGCGGAAAGCCTGCCCGAAACCCTGGTCGCCTTGCCGCGCCAGATCGACGGTATCGACACGATCGAAATCTTGGTGATCGATGACGGCAGCAAGGACAATACAAGCGACGTGGCGCGGCGGTTCGGAGTCCACCATATTGTCCGTCACCGCACCAACCGCGGGCTCGCGGCAGCGTTCCAGTCGGGGATCAGCAAGGCGCTTGCCGAGGGAGCCGATATCATCGTCAACACCGACGCCGACAACCAATATGAAGGTCGGGATATCTGCAAGCTGGTCTCACCAGTCCTGGCGGGTGAAGCGGATATCGTGGTTGGCGATCGCGGCGTGCGCGACAATGCCCATTTCGGCCCGTTCAAACGGCTGTTGCAGAGGCTGGGCAGCGCTACGGTCAAGCGATTGTCGAACACCGATATCACTGATGCCGTCAGCGGTTTCCGGGCGATCAGTCGCGCGGCCGCCCAGAAAATCAACATTACCTCCAGCTTTTCCTATACGACCGAGATGCTGATCCAGGCCGGTCGCAAGCGCATGGCGATCGTTTCGGTTCCGGTACGAACCAACGGCGCGATCCGGCCGTCCCGGCTTTTCAAGTCGATCCCGCAATTCATCACCAACACTGCCGCCACGATGATCCGCTCCTATGCGATGTATAACCCGCTCAAGGTTTTTGTCATGGCGGGTGCCGGGCTGTTTCTGCTGGGTGCGTTCCCGATCATTCGCTTTGTCTGGTTTTTCATCAACGGGGACGGGCAGGGGCATCTGCAGTCGATCGTGATCGGCGGATCCCTGATGACGCTGGGCGTGGTTGCTATCATGTTCGGAGCGGTCGCCGATCTGGTGGGGCGGAATCGTCAGTTGCTGGAGCAGACGCTCGAGCGTCTGCACCGGGTAGAAGA
>CAWUKF010000233.1:0-4326 GCA_963922745.1 uncultured Sphingomonadales bacterium | reverse complement strand
TTTCTGTCCCCTCCCGATGCCATCGGGCCCGCATATCTGCTGCTGGCGAGTGGCCTCTATTTTCTATTCTACACGATATTGGACGTGCCCTATTCGTCGATCGGGCTGGAAGTCTCTCCTCATGTCCATGAACGATCATTGCTCGCGGGATCGAAAGCCGTGTTTCAGGTGGTCGGGGCCATCCTGGCTGCAGCACTGCCCTTCATCATGGGCTATTCCATCGGCGAGGCACTCAATGTCATTGCGTTCGCGATAATCGCGCTTTGCTTCATCGGCCTTGTGCTGTTTCTGTCATCCGTGCCGACCCCGGTCAGAACCATCAGCAGCCCACGATTGACCACGGTCAAAGCCTTGAAGTCGGTGCTCGCGGATCGGCGATACCGCTATCTGCTGGGCAGTTTTCTTATCGTTCAGGCCGCCAATTCTTTGGTCGCCGGATTGATGGTTCTCTATGTCGTTCATATCGTCGGAGCGGCTGAACTTGTCGGTCTGTTTCTCGGGATATTATTATTGTCATCGGCGGCTTTCCTGCCGCTCTGGATATATTTATCGAAGCGATACAGCAAAAAAATATCCTGGATGACGGCGAGCCTGTTGTGCGCCATTGCGCTCGCTTTGGTCCCGGTGGTTGGCCCCGGCAATGTGACGGGGGCGATTATCGTCAGCATAATCGTGGGTAGCAGCTTTGGCGCCGATGCGACCATGCCGACTTCGATGCTGGCGGATATCGTATATGAAAAGGAGCGCGAGGGTAACAACCGCCTGGGCGGCCTGTATCTGGCGGTCAAAAACTCCGTTTCCAAACTGTCCTTCATTGTCCCGATGGGTTTGGCATTTCCGGTATTGGGCTATATCGGCTTTGAAAAAACCGGAGCCTCTGGCCCCAATGCCATGCTGACCTTCTTTTTCTTCTATTCGGCTTTGCCGATCCTGCTGAGGCTTGCTGCCCTTTATGTGCTAAAAATCGGGCCGGATTTCATCGTGCAACAAAAGCAGGATAGCGTCTTTGCCTGACCTTATCGAAAATTCTGCGGCCGATTTTGACGAACTCAGGATTGAACAGGCTACGATGCTGAAAAAGCGGGTTGGCGGTTCCTGCCTGATCGTACAGTTTTTGATCAGTTATACCGCTGCGATCATGTATTTTGTCAGCGGCCCCCACTTTGCTACGCTCTGGCTCGCCAGCGGGACCGCCATGGTGGTGGTTACCTTTCTCTATGCCAAGCTGAAGGCACCCGATGGCATAACCCGCGAGAACTATGGTTCCTATCTGGAAGGCCATACGGTGGTTTCCGCTCTGACGGGATTAGTGTGGGGCGCGGTCGCCATATACCAGACCGATTTTCGGCTGGAATATACCGTCTTCACCGGCTGCTTGCTGGTGTCGAGCATCACGCTGGGCGGGATATTGCCCAGCTCCGCCTATCGGCCCGGCTATATCGCATTGGCCTTATTCGCGGTCCCACCGTTTAGCGCCTTCTTGATGATCAATGCCCCCGCACCATTCGGCCTGGTCGGTTTCGCGATGATGATCTATTTCGCCTTCGCAATGTTCCTCAGCGCCCGGGTCGAAATCGAAACCCGAGATACCATTTCGGCCCGGCAGAAGAAGGCCCTGACCGAGCGGGTGATCCGGCAAAACAAGACCATTCAAAAAGCTTCCGAGGAAAAAACGCGCTTTCTGGCAGCAACCGGCCATGACCTTTCCCAGCCTCTGCAGTCGCAAGGGTTTTTCATGCAAGCGCTCCGCGATACGCTGGAACATCCGGACCAGATCGCGCTGCTCGATCAGGTTCAGAGCAGCTGGCGGGCGCAAAAGGAATTGTTGCAGGGCATTGTTGATGTGTCCCGGATCGACAGCGGCGTGATCATTCCCAAGCCGGAGATGGTCGATATTGCAGTGCTTTGTGAAAAACTGGCGAGCGAATTTCTGTCCGATAATAGCGCCAAAATCGAGTTGGTTGCAGATTTTGAAAATATCGAATCGGTGACCGACCCGGTCCTGTTCTCCCGCATCATCCGGAACATATTGTCCAACGCTCGCAAATTTGTGCCGTCTGGCGGAATAGTCCAATTTTCGCTGCGCCATGCCGACGGTCATGCGGTTGTCGAGATTTCTGACAACGGACCGGGCATCCAAAGGGAGAATCTCGAGCGGATATTTGACGAATATGTGCAGCTCGATGTGGCCGGTGAAGGCAATCCCAAAGGATTGGGGCTGGGATTGGCGATCGTCAGACGGCTTTGCAAATTATTGGCCATCGAAATGACGCTGCATTCTGAACCTGGCGCGGGCACATGCTTTGCCTTCGCGCTTCCGATCAAGACCAGCGATCGGATTCTGGAACAGCCCGATCTACCCGGAATCCAGCGGTTTGAAAAACCTCCGCTGATTGTGGTTGTCGATGATGATGAATCGGTGCTGGCGTCGATGACCCAGCTGCTGTCGAGCTGGAATTGCCAGGTAATTTCTGCAGCCAATCAAAAGGATGCGATCCACTTGGTGAGCAGGACATCAGCGGTTCCAGCGCTGCTGATTATCGACAAGCAACTGGACTATGAGCAACACGGCCTCGATCTCATAGAATCACTGAGGGAAGAAGTGAACGAGACGGTGCCTGCGATTCTGATGAGTGGGCAAATGGGCAGGATCGACATCGACCGAGCTCAAGCGGATATCGAGTTTCTTCACAAACCGGTGGAACCGGACGAGATATGGGCCATACTCGACCGGATTGTCGCGCAGCCGCCGCAGCCCGATATTTCGGAAAGCTAGATCAGGCCAAATGCCTGGGCGGCACGGACGCAGGCGGTCCGTTTGTTGACCTGAAGCAAATCGAAAATCTGCCGCAAATGGCTTTTGACGGTATTCGCGCTAATGCCGAGGCTGGCGGATATTTCCGCGTTAGAGGCGCCGTTGGAAATGAGTTGCAGGACTTCGATCTGGCGCGGGGTCAAAACCGGGACGCTTTCGACTTCATAAGGCTCGGCCACATCACCAAAATTTGAATCCGGTGCTTCCGTTCCTGTTTCTCCTGCATCGGGGAAGCTGGTTTTTCCCGCCAATACCGTTTGAATGGCTGCCAACAGAACCTCGTCATCTGCCGATTTGTGCACAAAGCCGCTAACCCCCAGTTGCTTCATTTCCGAAATCGGAGGGTATGTGTTGATGCCGGACAATATCATCAGCGGAACCGAGGACTGGTCGCGCAAGGCCTGCGCGAAAGCCAGGCCGTTCATGCTCGGCATGACGAGATCGCAGATGATCAGATCGAATATCAGGCCGTCGTCCAGACTATGGAGCAGCGATACCGGTTCTCCGAACGGGGTAACAACAAAGGGTTTGTCAAACTGTTCCAGCAACAGTGTGAAACCGGCCAGAAACAGTCGGTGATCGTCGATCACCGCGATCTTCAGCAGATCGGTCTCCTTCCAATTCAACTAGCGTAACCCCGTTGGTTCTATGCCAAAATATTATTATTTTTCCGCCGGTTAAGCGGACGACTTAACTATGATAGTCGTCAACCCCTGGCAGGTCCAGCCTGATATTGAGCCGCAGCCAGTCTTGTCCGCCAGCCACCCTGTTTTCCGGATATGTCCAATCACCCTTTCGGGCGATACCGACGATCTTTTCCCGGCGCTAGCTTCAAGCCCGAATCGGCGATTATTCGATGGGGGAAATTGCAATGAAAATATTGAATCGCGCAACGGCAGCCAGCAGGGGACGCAAGCAATTGCTCGCAATCCTGCTCCACAGTTCATCTATCGCGCTTGTAGTAGTGGGCGCCGCCGCTGTTCAGACAGAGCAAGCCTTGGCGCAAGTCGGAGAGCCGGGTCCTCCAGGTCCTCCAGGCCCTGAAGGCCCTCAAGGTCCCGAGGGCCCTCAAGGGCCCGCCGGTGATCCCGGGCAAAACGGCAGACCGGGTCCTCCTGGCCCTCAAGGTGACGAGGGCAATGCCGGGGCCGATGGCGAAGATGGTGCGCCGGGTCCAATTGGACCGCAGGGTCCGGTGGGCAATGCTGGTCCGGACGGAGCTGCCGGTCCAGATGGGGCCCCAGGCCCGGATGGAGCTGCTGGTCCGCCAGGGCCCAAAGGTCCTGGAGGTGATGCTGGCCCTGCTGGCCCTCAAGGGCCCGCCGGTGATCCCGGGCAAAACGGCAGACCGGGTCCTCCTGGCCCTCAAGGTGACGAGGGCAATGCCGGGGCCGATGGCGAAGATGGTGCACCGGGCACACCGGGTCCTCAGGGTCCACAAGGTCCGGTAGGTGATGCGGGTGCGCCGGGTACACCGGGTCCGGTCGGACCAAAAGGTCCCGAGGGCGATG
>CAWUKF010000232.1:0-4330 GCA_963922745.1 uncultured Sphingomonadales bacterium | reverse complement strand
CCGGCCTGTACGCCATAGGTGCCAATTCCGGTCTCGGCGATATTGAGATAGACCTCCATGATCCTTTTCTTGCTCCAGATCGTTTCGATCAGGAAGGTGAAATAGGCTTCGAGACCCTTGCGGAAAAATCCGCCATCCTGCCAGAGGAAGGCATTTTTCGCGACCTGCTGGGAAATGGTGGACCCGCCCCGAATCCGCCCGCCTTGCGCATTGCGCTTGATCGCCTTCTGGATCGCCTCGGTATCAAAACCATTGTGGCTGCAGAATTTCCCGTCCTCGGCGGCAATCACCGCGCGCACCATATTGGGAGATATGTCGCTGAAGCTGGTCCAGTCCTTGGTGATGCCATTTTCGTCCAGGATCATGGTGACCGTGACCGGCGGCGGCACGATCGCATAGATGCCGACCCACGCGACCGTGATCAGGATGAAATACAACATAAATTTAAACAGAAATTTGATTGCCCGCATGCTGGCAGCCTAAATGCAAAGTGCCCCGAAAACAAATCCTGTTTCGGGGCACTTTACAATTGATATCAGACGGCGTCTGCGATGTCAGTTTGCGGCAAGCAGCTGCTTTTCGCCGGCAATGCGCAGCATCGCTTTCTGCAGCTTCTCGAACGCGCGCACTTCGATCTGGCGGATGCGCTCGCGGCTGACGTCATAGACCTTGCTCAGATCTTCCAGCGTCTTCGGGTCTTCCGAAAGACGGCGCTCGGCGAGGATGTGCTGCTCGCGCTCGTTCAGCGAGCCCATTGCCTCGGACAGCATCTCGTGCCGGAAGTCGGCTTCCTGCGACGCGGCGATAGCCTCGTCGTGCAGGGGACCGTCGTCTTCAAGAATGTCCTGCCACTGGCCGCCGTCGCCATCTTCTGACGAGAGCGACACGTTCAGCGAGGCATCGCCACCCATCGACATGCGGCGGTTCATATTGACCACTTCATGTTCGGCAACGCCCAGGTCGGTGGAGATTTTCTGCACGTCTTCCGGCGACAGGTCGCCGTCCTCGAAGGCGTCGAGATTATTCTTCATCCGGCGCAGGTTGAAGAACAGCTTCTTCTGGGCAGCGGTCGTCCCCATCTTGACGAGGCTCCAGCTGCGCAGCACATATTCCTGGATCGAGGCGCGGATCCACCACATCGCGTAGGTCGCGAGGCGGAACCCCCGATCGGGTTCAAATTTCTTCACGCCCTGCATCAGGCCGACATTGCCTTCGGAGATGAGGTCGGAGACCGGCAGGCCATAGCCGCGGAAACCCATCGCGATCTTGGCGACAAGCCGCAGATGCGACGTCACCAGCTGGGCAGCCGCTTCCTGATCCTTGTGTTCAGAATAGCGTTTCGCCAGCATATATTCTTGTTCAGGAGTCAAAAGCGGAAATTTACGAACTTCCGAGAGATACCGGTTCAGGCTCGCGTCCCCCCCTAAGGCAGGGATCTTTGCCGGAACATTGCTACCATTAGCCATTTTCGTTCCTTTTTATGTTGTGCCGCCGGGCCTCATTAAGCACCCGTTGGTTATAAGCCTATATAAGGTCTGTTCCTTATACACGCAACTTCATGAATAGTTCCTGCATATCGTCCGGAAAATCGATAGAAAACATCAACTTTTCAGCCGTTATCGGGTGTACAAATCCAAGACTAGCAGCATGCAGCGCCTGCCGTCCAAATTGAATATCTTTTCGCCGGGAAAGTAATGATTTTCGACGAGTGCCATAGAGCGGGTCGCCGATCAGGCTGTGGCCGATATGCGCCATATGCACCCTGACCTGATGGGTGCGACCGGTCTCCAGCGTACATTCCACCAGCGCAGCCCCGTCGAGCATCTCCTTGACGGTATAGTGGGTCATCGCGGACTTGCCCCGGTCGTCGCCGACAACCGCCATCTTCTTGCGATTGACATTGCTCCGGCCGATGCTGCCCTCGATCGTCGCCGATGCCGGATTGGGCCTGCCATTGACGATCGCCAGATAACGCCGCTCGATATCATGCTTGGCGAACAGTGCGCTCAGGCCCTGATGCGCGGCATCGGTCTTGGCGGCGACCATCAGTCCGGAGGTATCCTTGTCGATGCGGTGGACAATGCCTGGCCGCGTCACCCCGCCAATACCGGACAGCTGGCCGCGACAATGGTGCAACAGCGCATTGACCAGCGTCCCGTCCGCATGGCCAGCCGCCGGATGGACAACGAGCCCGGCAGGCTTGTTGACGATGATCAGATACGGGTCTTCGAAAACCACATCCAGCGCGATATCCTGGGCCAGGGCAGGGCCGTCCACCGGTTCGGGAATGGTCAGCTCGAACCGCTTGCCGCCCAGCTTCTTGGCCGAGGGATCGGTAAATGTCGCGCCATCGATCAGCAGATTTCCCGCCGATATCAGCGATTTTACCCGTTCGCGTGACAGCCCCTCGACGGCCTCGGTCAAGGCCGCGTCCAGTCGCTGTTTCTTCTCTGAATCCGGTAAGTTTCCGGATAAGGTGGATTGCCCCGCGTTCATCGCGTAGATGTGGGCCATGCAACTCCTTATATCAAGCGCGATGTTGGCGGATCTGCAGCAACTGGCCGAAGCCGCTGCGGGGCAGGAAATCTGCGGCATCCTGTTCGGTCGCAACGGCAGGGTCAGCGCCCGCCGGGCCGCCAGAAATGTCGCCGATGACCCGTCCCGGCATTTCGAGATTGATCCGCGGACCCTTATCGATGCCGAACGGGGAGAGCGCAGCGGCGGCGAGCCGGTTCTCGGCTATTATCATTCGCACCCGACCGGAACGGTCAGCCCTTCGATCACCGATGCCGAAAGTGCTGCTCCCGACGGGCGGTTCTGGCTGATCGTGAACGGCCAGGACGCGGCGGCATGGCAAGCGGTCCCCGACGGCAAAATTTATGGCCGATTTGACGCGATCCCGCTTGATTGCGCGGGGCCAACAGGCCAAACAGCCGCGAAATAGAAATCACAGTTTGAAGGCCCGTCCATATGTCGAACGTTGAAGTTGACCTCGCATCTCTGCTTTGCTCGAAAATCTGCCATGACTTGCTCAGTCCGGTAGGCGCGCTCAACAACGGCCTGGAACTGCTCGAAGGCGAAGACGACCCGGTGATGCGCGACCGCTGCATGGACCTGCTCGCCGACAGCGCCCGGACCTCCGCCGACAAGCTCAAATATTTCCGGCTCGCTTTCGGTGCCGCTGGCGGCTTTGGCGACACCATTGATCCGGCGGAAGCGCGGCAACTGATCGAATCCCTGCTCGGCGATTCGGGCAAGATCACCCTTGGCTGGGCGGTACAGGGCGAGGCTCTGCCGAAAAAGGCGATCAAGATATTGCTCAATCTCGCGCTGATTGCGAAGGAAGCGCTGGTCCGGGGCGGCCGACTGGACGTCGGAGCAGAGCAGGGTGAACTCGGTATCGAGGTGGTGATCCGCGCTGAAGGTCCGAAAATCGCGCTCGATGACGGCATTCGGACCGCGCTGGATGGCACGATCGCCCCTGCCGACCTCAGCGCCAGGACCGCAGCAGCGTGGATGACCCGGGAACTCGCTTTGAAAAATGGCGGCGATCTCAGGATTTCGCCGGAAGCGGGGACGGAATTGCTTTTGGGTGCTATCGTAACCGCCTGACGGGATGCGTCCCGGTTAGAGGAGGAAGTCTGATATGGATATGATTTGGACCCCGTCTCCCAATTTCGACGAACGCACGCTGCCGGTCAGCATCCTGGTCATGCATTATACCGGTATGAAGGACGCGGCCTCGGCGATCAGCTGGCTCGCCAATCCCGAAGCCAAGGTCTCCGCCCATTATGTCGTTACCGAGGATGGTCAGGTGGTGCAGATGGTTGAGGAAGACAAGCGCGCCTGGCACGCGGGACGCGGCTACTGGCGCGGTATCACCGATGTGAACAGCGCCAGCATCGGCATAGAGATCGTCAATCCGGGTCATGAATGGGGCTATGTTCCATTCCCGGAAGAACAGATGGATTCGGTCACCCGGCTCGCCCATGACATCGTCCAGCGGCACAATATCAACCCTTCCAACGTCATCGGCCACAGCGACTTGGCGCCGGCGCGCAAGCAGGATCCGGGCGAACTGTTCGACTGGGAACGTCTGGCGCGGCACGGCATCGCGCTCAAGAAGCCGCCGCTGAAACTGGGAGACCCGCCGTGGACCGATGGTGGCTTCATGCTGGCGCTGGAACGGTTCGGCTATGATATCTCCGACCAGACCGCCGCGGTCATCGCCTTCCAGCGGCGCTTCCGGCCAAAAAATATCGACGGCGTCATCGACGGCGAATGCCGCTCGCTGCTTCTGTCTTTAATGTTGGACAGGGAGCGCGGAATC
>CAWUKF010000231.1:0-4338 GCA_963922745.1 uncultured Sphingomonadales bacterium | reverse complement strand
CGCGCTGAGCACCGCCAAGGCGCAGGCGCAGAGCGGGCGGGCCCAGATCGCGCAAAGCGCTGCCGAACTGTCTTCGGCGCAGCTGGATCTCAACCGAACCCGGATCATCGCCCCGACCAGTGGCGTCGTGATCAACAAGCTGGTCGAGCCGGGCACCACCGTGGCGGCCAGTTTCCAGACCCCCAATCTGTTTGAAATCGCGGCTGACACCAGCCGCATGCAGGTGGAGGCCTCGGTCGACGAGGCGGACATCGGCCAGGTCCGGGTCGGTCAGACGGTCCGCTTCACGGTCGACAGCTATCCTGACGACACCTTTGTGGCGAAGGTCGGACAGATCCGGAAATCCGCGACCGAAGCGCAGAATGTGGTCAGCTATCTGGTCATTCTGGATGTCGACAACAAGGATGGCAAGCTGCTCACCGGGATGACCGCCAATGTTGAGATCGTCACCGGCACCCGGGCGAACGCCCTCAGAGTGCCGGCATCGGCAATCCGCTTTCGTCCGCGCAAGGATGATCGACCCGACGAAAGTGCCGGTGCGGCGGATTCGACGGAGAAAAAGCCTGGCGAGAAGCGCCCCGCCGGCGTCTGGGTGGCCAGTGACGATCCGTACAAGCCGACGCGCCGGGTGGTAACCCTCGGTCTTGTCGGCGAAGATTTTGTCGAGATCGTGAAAGGCGTGAAGGAAAAAGAGAAGGTCCTCGTGCGCACCAAGAATCTGGCGAACAAGGACGACGACGAGGATGATTTTGCCGACGGGGACGAATAGTCGATGGCGCTTGTTGAGACCCGGGATCTGGTCAAGAATTATATCATGGGCGAGGAGACCGTCCGGGCGGTGGACGGCGTTTCGCTATCGATTGAGCGCGGCGAATATGTTGCGATCATGGGCACCAGCGGTTCGGGCAAGTCGACCTTCATGAACATGATCGGCTGTCTCGATGTGCCGACCTCTGGGGAAGTGCGGATCGACGGCATTGCCACCCAGGACCGGGACGGCGATGCGCTCGCCGAATTGCGCAACCAGAAGATCGGCTTCATCTTTCAGCAGTTCAATCTGCTGGCCCGGACGACAGCGCTCGACAATGTCGCGGTGCCCCTGATTTACGCCGGTCTCGGCAGCGAGGAGCGCCGGGCCAGAGCAAAGGCAAAGCTGGGGGAAATGGGTCTCGGCGACCGGCTCGACCATTCGCCCGCCAAATTGTCCGGGGGCCAGCAACAGCGGGTTGCGATCGCGCGAGCCCTGGTGACCGATCCTGTGATCCTGCTGGCGGATGAACCGACCGGCGCGCTGGACAGCAAGACCTCGGAAGATATCATGGCAATTTTCGAGCAGCTGAACAATCAGGGCATCACCATCATCGTGGTGACGCACGAGGCCGAGATCGCGGACCATGCCAAGCGCCGGATCGAGTTCCGCGACGGCAAGGTGGTCGAGGACGTGCTTGTTGCAGACCGCCGGACGGTCAGCGCATGACCGGCAAGCTCGCCCAGAAAAGTGCCGCCTGGATCGTCAATGTCGCGATCGCCATCACCGCCTTGCGGACCAATCTGATGCGCTCGATTCTGACCACGCTGGGGGTGATGATCGGTGTGTTCGCCGTGACGCTCGCCGTTGCCGTTGGATCGGGTGCCCAGGTCTCGGTGATGCAGTCGATCAATGCGCTGGGCTCCAACATGGCACTGATCTTCCCGCAGCCCGACAGCGAGGGCGGCCGCACTACGTTCGATCGTGGTCGCCTGACCATGCGCGACGCCCGCGCGATCCAGAAGCAGATCAGCGGAATTACCGATATCGCACCGCAATTGCGCACGTCGATCCAGCTGGTGGTGGCGGGCCGCAATGCGTCGACCAGCGCGATCGGCGCAACGC
Organism: uncultured Sphingomonadales bacterium; assembly: GCA_963922745.1. GTDB lineage: Bacteria > Pseudomonadota > Alphaproteobacteria > Sphingomonadales > Sphingomonadaceae > Parasphingorhabdus. Next base: position 2,465 of record CAWUKF010000231.1, on the reverse strand, counting down.
CCGGCTATGGCAAGGTCGCCAATGCCGCTGCTGAATCCGGTCGCTTCATCACCGAAGCGGATGTCCGCTCCGCCGCGCGGGTCGTGGTGCTGGGACCCAGCGTCGCCAGAAAACTGTTCGGCGATTATGACCCGGTGGGCGAAACGGTGCGCATCAACCGGGCCCCGTTCACGGTCATCGGCGTGATGGAATCGAAAGGCTCGAGCTTCGGCAATGACAATGACGATATCGCGATCATGCCGATCACCACCACTCGCCAGCGGTTCGTCGGTGACTCGCTATCCGGACCCGATGATCTGCAGATGCTGTTTGTCGGCTTTGAAGACGGTGTGGCCCTGCCCAGGGCAAAACGCGAGATCACCCGGCTGCTGCGCGAGCGCTATCGGGTGCGGGGCAAGGAAATCAACCCCTTCACCATCCGCACCACCGAAGAATTCATGAAGGAATCGGCGCAGGTCACCGGCATCTTCCAGATCGTACTGGTGGCCATCGCCTCGATCTCCCTGCTGGTCGGCGGCATTGGCATCATGAACATCATGCTGGTCAGCGTGACCGAGCGTACCCGCGAAATAGGGCTGCGCATGGCGCTCGGTGCCAAGCGCAGCGATATCCGGAACCAGTTTCTCGTCGAAGCCGCGGTCCTGTGTGTGATTGGCGGTGCCATCGGTCTTGCGCTCGCGATTGCAGCAGGCACGGCGCTAACCATCTATGCCGACTTTCCGGTACCGATCGGGATCGGCGTGGGTGTCGGCGCAATCCTGTTCTCTGCGGTGATCGGCCTGCTGTTCGGCGGCTATCCCGCGGTTCGCGCATCCCGTCTCTCGCCGATTGAGGCATTGCGCAGCGAATAGTTCAGTTGGCGCAGCCAGCAATTTGTGGTTGCATTTCGTTCCGCTTCGCCTTAACGGCACGCTCATTCCACATGGAAAGCACTCATACCGGTGCCAATGGCGGTCTTTCAGGTCGTTTGAGGTTCTCAGCTTTCCAGAGGCATAACCGGATAAGGAGAACTATTATGGCGGCCCCTGTCGTCACCCTACAGCAATTGATTGAAGCCGGAGCGCATTTCGGCCACCAGACCCACCGCTGGAACCCGAAGATGAAACCGTACATCTTTGGTGCCCGCAACAGCGTCCATATTCTTGACCTTTCGCAGAGCGTGCCCCTGTTCGCACGGGCGCTCGACTTCATCGCCAACGCCGTTTCGGCTGGCGGCAAGGTCCTGTTTGTCGGTACCAAGCGCCAGGCGCAGGAGCCGATCGCCGAAGCAGCCCGCGCCAGCGGCCAGCATTTCGTCAACCATCGCTGGCTCGGCGGCATGCTGACCAACTGGAAGACCATTTCCAACTCGATTCGCCGGATGAAAACCCTGGAAGAGCAGCTCGGTGGCGACACCGCAGGCTTTACCAAGAAAGAAGTCCTGCAGATGACTCGCGAGCACACCAAGCTTGAGCTTTCGCTGGGTGGTATCCGCGACATGGGCGGTATTCCCGATGTCATGTTCGTGATCGATGCCAACAAGGAAGAGCTGGCGATCAAGGAAGCCAATGTTCTGGGCATTCCGGTTGTCGCGATCCTCGACTCGAACGTTGATCCCAGCAACATCGCTTTCCCGGTTCCCGGCAATGACGATGCTGCGCGGGCGATTCGCCTCTACTGCGAATCCGTCGCTGCGGCAGCAACCAAGGGCGGCCAGGACGCTTCGGTTGCAGCGGGCGAAGATCTCGGTGCAGCGGTTGCACCTCCGGTCGAGCAGATCGTTTCGAGCGAAGCCAATGCCAGCGCAATGGTTTCCGGCGAAGAAGCGGCGGTTGCCGATATTGCGGGCATAGCGGCAGAAATGGAGTCGGCTGATAAGGCTCCTGCGGCGGAAGAAGCTAAGGCTGAAGAGAAAGCCGCCCCTAAAAAGGCTGACGAAAAGGCCTGAACTTGAAGCTTCTCTCTACGGTCATATATTGACTGTAACAAAAATTGAGCGGGGCGGCAGATTGTCGCCCCCATTTCACATTTCCCGGTCAAGAAATTGAGGAACAGATAATGGCTATTACAGCAGCAGCAGTGAAAGAACTGCGCGAGCGCACCGGTGCCGGCATGATGGATTGCAAGAAGGCACTGAACGAAACCAACGGCGACGTTGAAGCAGCAGTCGACCTGTTGCGCACCAAGGGCCTTGCCGCCGCACAGAAGAAATCGAGCCGGACGGCGGCTGAAGGCCTGGTCGGTGTGTCCGTCGCAGGCACCAGGGGCGTCGCGGTCGAAGTGAACAGCGAAACCGATTTTGTTGCCAAGAACGACCAGTTCCAGGATTTCGTTGCCAAGGTTACCGATGTGGCGCTTGCTCTCGATGCGGATGACGTCGAGGCGCTGGCCGCGGCGGACTATCCCGCAGGCGGAACCGTGCAGGAAACGCTGACCAACAATATTGCGACAATTGGTGAAAACCAGGCGATCCGCAGAATGAAAAC
>CAWUKF010000230.1:0-4427 GCA_963922745.1 uncultured Sphingomonadales bacterium | reverse complement strand
AAGGCAGCCGAAGCGCATCCGATCGAGGAAACTGGCGCTCAGTTGCGGGCGATGATGCCGTGGATTGGTGCCAACAAGCTGGTCGACAAAGACAAAAACTAGCGTCAAGTCGGGACTATCCCGCGATTGATAGCTTCGAGTAATGCCGGGGGGCGGGCGTACCACGCCTCGCCCCCCGGCCATTCTCACTCCCTACCAGCTACGCTGGTTCCTCATGAATTACCGATTTACCAAGAAGGAATCGCCAGGATTCCGGACGACCAGGCCAGTGCTCGTGGGCTCGAATTCGCTCCATACGACCGAAGCGGAAGCAATATTGGCTGAAATTGACATGGACAGGTTACTGCTCCCCATCCAGAATTGATCCTTATAGCCAGCTTGAGTTTGTAAGGAGAAAAACACATGATTAGATCTATCAGCCGGGCATTGCAGCATGGCTATGCCGGCGAGGACGCTTCGCCTCAGGCTGCTGCCAGCCAGGGCCTGACCCGCTCGAACTTTCTGCGGGCGATGGCGGCAGGCGTCATGACAGCAGGAGTGGCTATAACCGCTAAAAAAGCATATGCCGCGACCTCCAGTGGCATCGAGCCCGTCACCGATATCGATAAGCTCTATGACGCCTGGCAGTCTCGCTTCAACGCCGCAGACCTTGACGCGCTGGTTGATCTGTACGTGTCCGATGTCACCTATATTAATCCTGACGGCAAGTTGATGACCGGCAAATCCTGCGTTCGCGAAGACTTTACGGGGCTTTTGGCCTTGAAACCCCAAATTATTCTGGGCGATCGCAAGCACCATCTTTACCATGACATCGCGCTGACCACCAATCACTGGAAACTTACCTTTACGGATGAAGCTGGCGTCAAGCAGGACCTGACGGGCGGTGGCATCGAAGTCATGCGCAAGCAGGCTGATGGCGGGTGGCGCTATATCATAGACGACGCATCGCGCTCGGCGGTATAATTCTCGGACAAGGAGGCACGGCGCGCCGATCCCAGCGCCCATCCTTTTGAAATACGGTCCATGAAATACAGGCCAGGGCCGGGCGGTTGACCTGCTGTCAGACCGCCCGGTCGCGGGCTTCTGCGAATTTCAGCAGTTCATCCGCTACCTCACGATCGCAAGTCTGCACCAGTCGTCGGACGCTATCCTTCAGGGTGCCATCCATCGCCGATATTCTCGAAGCCATCGCCCAGTCCGGAAACTGCCGCCGCGTTATCGTGCCGCTGTGCAAGCGAATGATCGCCCGATGGCGGGAATCTATGGATATCCGCGCAAAGGTTCCTTCAACCTTGGCCTCGTCGCCTTCCAGATATTGCAAATAGCGTCGCCGATCGTGGATCAAAATGCCGGTTATGCCATCGCGATCATTATTGACCTTGGCACGACGCAGGAGACCCTGGACCTCCCCTTCACCCATCTCGTGGGTTGGGCTGCTCATGTAGACCAGACAGTACAATCCGGTATTTCCTTCGGTGGTTTGGCTCCCCTCTAGGCGAACAGTCTTAAAATTTTGCAACTCCACAAAAAGGCGGCGGAACCATGTCCGCCGCCCTTCGCCATTCTCGGAGTGACCGGTCGTCAGCTGGTATAATGTTCACTCGGCTGATGGGTCGGGTAATTTTTGTCCCCTTTCTCGATAAAGCCCGGAATATCGGCCTGCCATCGTTTCGCGACATCCTTGCTGAAATTGAGGTAGAGCTTGTCGTCAACGATCTTGTACACCTCGGGATCGCCTGGCGCGAGCGCATCATTGGCGCCGATCGCCCATGCACAATAGCCACCATATTGCGGCGCATATTTCATCGGATTATTCTGGAATTCTGACGCATTCTCAGCATTGGCGAACTGATAGTCATAGCCCTGGTAACGGACGCGATAGTCAGCGCTGCCCATTACCGGCGGCTCACCACTGAAATAACTGACGGCATCATAGCCGGATAGCGCAAGCGTCTCGCCTTCATTTTTCGTGTAGACAGGCCCTGCGGGTTTGCCGCCGAGATCAGCAATCAGGCCCGGTGACGCAGAAACCATTTTCGGCCGTTTCGCCGCCTGCAGCCGCCGGTTCAGTGGAACAGGCTGCAACGCTGGTCGCCAGCACCATGACAACAAAAAGAGATGATTTCATTTCGATTTTCCTTATCCAGAACCAAATTTGTGGCGAAAAATGATCCGCCATGCTTTCGTAAAACTCGTTCAGGTTTCGCCCTGCGGACGGAAAAGGTTTCACCTTGTCAAAAAAATGCGTCGCGATGGTTGATTTATCCCCAAGTCTGGATAAAACCCCATCCATGACGAGGTTAAAAGCTCTCTCGCTGCTACGACTTATACGCCCTTAGGCGTACCAATGCTGCTGCCTGCAAGGCGCAGCGCCCCGCCTAAGGGACGATTTTTCAGACCATTTCCAGAAATCCGGTGAACTTGCGCCTTGCGTGCAATTTCCAGCAGCATAAGAGTGAAGCCATGCACCAGAATCCATCGCAAAAATATCGTCCGTTCCCGCAGGTAGACCTGCCCGACCGCCAATGGCCCTCGCGCACCATCGACAAGGCGCCTCGCTGGCTGTCTACCGATCTGCGCGACGGCAACCAGGCGCTGATCGATCCGATGAACGCGCAGAAGAAGCAGCGTTTCTTTGACTTGCTGGTCAAGATCGGGGTCAAGGAAATCGAGGTCGGATTTCCGTCCGCCGGCGCCACCGATTTTGATTTTATCAGCGGTCTGGTCCGGTCTGGCAAGATCCCCGACGACGTGATCATCCAGGTGCTCACCCAGTCGCGCCGCGACCTGATCGAAACCAGTTTTGCCAGCCTGGAGGGGGCGAAACAGGCCATTGTCCATCTCTACAACGCGGTATCCCCGGCCTGGCGTGACGTCGTGTTCAAGCTCGACAAGCAGGGCGTGAAGGATATTGCCCGCGAAGGCGCGACCATATTGCGCGAGCAGGCGGAAAAATATCCCGATACCGACTGGCATTTCGAATATTCGCCGGAGACATTCTCCACCGCAGAACTCGATTTCAGCCTGGAGGTCGTAGAAGCGGTGATGGAGATCATCGAGCCGACCGCTGAAAAGCCTTTAATCCTCAATCTGCCGGCGACGGTGGAGGCTGCCACCCCCAATATCTACGCCGATCAGGTGGAGTGGATGTGCACGCATATCAGCAAGCGTGACCATGTCGTCGTCAGCCTGCACACCCATAATGACCGGGGATCGGGCATTGCCGCATCGGAACTGGGCATGATGGCCGGCGCCGACCGGGTCGAAGGCTGTCTTTTTGGAAATGGTGAACGTACCGGCAATGTCGATCTGGTGACACTGGGCCTGAATCTCTACACGCAAGGTGTTGATCCAAAACTGGATTTTTCCAATATGGACGAGATCGTCAAAACCGTGGAATATTGCAACCAGCTGCCGGTGCCGGCGCGCCACCCCTATGCTGGCGAACTGGTCTTTACCGCCTTCTCCGGTTCCCATCAGGACGCGATCAAGAAGGGCTTCGCTGCGCAGGAGCAGCGCAACGACGAACTGTGGAACGTGCCTTATCTGCCGATCGATCCCCGCGATCTGGGCCGGGATTACGAAGCGGTCATCCGGGTCAACAGCCAGTCCGGCAAGGGCGGCATTGCCTGGATCCTGGAGCAGGACCACGGGCTCAAACTGCCCAAGCGGCTGCAGGCCAATTTCAGCCGCACCGTGCAGGAGCTGGCCGACGAGACCAGCCGGGAACTGTCATCGGAAGATATCTGGGACGCGTTCCAGAAGCGCTATCATCTCGACGGCAGCGGCCAATATAGCCTGGTCGACTATGATGAACGGGCAACCGGCGGCGAACGCATCTTTGTCGGCAAGATCAAGGGACCTGATGGCGAAATATCGGTCAGCGGCCGCGGCAACGGCCTGATCTCCAGCGTGGTCGACGCCATGTCGTCGGCGCTAGGGGTGTCGCTGGAGATCATCGACTATAGCGAGCATGCGATCGGCGGAGGCAAGGACGCGCAGGCTGCAGCCTATATCGAGTGCAAGACCGGCGACGGCAAGGAATTCTATGGCGTCGGCATCAACAGCGATGTCGCCACCGCGTCGGTTGAGGCTCTGCTCAGCGCCGTCAACCGGATTTAAGCGCTCGGTTAAAATAACAGTGGAATATGCCACCGCATCGGCTAATGCGGTGGCATCGCTTTTCACATCGGGGGTTCCATGACGTTACCAGCCATTTTCGACAATCTTCGCCTGCCGCTTATCGGCTCGCCCTTGTTCATCGTGTCAGGGCCGGAACTGGTTATCGCACAATGCAAGGCCGGTATTGTCGGCAGCTTCCCTGCCCTCAACGCGCGACCGCAGAGCATGCTGGACGAATGGCTGCACCAGATCACCGAGGAACTGGCGACCTGGAACCGCGAAAATCCCGACAAGCCGGCAGCGCC
>CAWUKF010000229.1:0-4428 GCA_963922745.1 uncultured Sphingomonadales bacterium | reverse complement strand
CACCGGCAGCTTTGCGGTGATAGATCCGGCACCGAAAGGATTTTGACAGGATTGTACTCCGCACGTAATGCGGAACGCTGCCCGGACAAAAGCAGATTGCCGGTAGAGCGCCGCATCACGTGCGGAGCACAAAGCTAGCCGATATTCTGGCCGGTATCGGCCCAATCCTTGAGAAAGCCCTCGATCCCCTTGTCGGTCAGCACATGCTTGAACAGGTTGCGGATGACGGCGGGCGGCATGGTTGCCACGTCGGCGCCGATCCGGGCCGATTCCAGCACGTGGATCGGGTGGCGGATCGAGGCGACCAGGATTTCGGTGTCGAAGGCATAATTGTCGTAGATCAGGCGGATGTCCTCGATCAGCGTCATGCCGTCGAGACCATTGTCGTCGTGACGACCGACAAAGGGAGAAATGAAGGTCGCGCCAGCTTTGGCCGCGAGCAGCGCCTGGTTGGCGGAGAAGCAGAGCGTGACATTGACCATCGTGCCTTCGCCGGTCAGCGCCTTGCAGGTTTTCAGACCGTCGATGGTCAGCGGGACCTTGATCGCAATATTGTCGGCGATCTTGCGCAGCACTTCCGCCTCTTTCATCATCGTTTCATGATCCAGCGCGACGACTTCGGCGGACACGGGGCCATCGGTCAGGCCACAGATTTCCTTCGTGACTTCCATGATATCACGACCCGATTTCTTGATCAGGGACGGGTTGGTGGTGACGCCGTCGACCATGCCGGTCGCAGCGAGGTCAGCGATTTCCGCAGTATCGGCGGTATCAACGAAAAATTTCATCGGTATGACTCCAGAAACAAGGGAAAAGGCGGCCTTCGACGTCTGCCTATCCGCTTTCCCCCCGGCGCGAAACCGCCCCCCGGGTCTTTCCGGCAGAAAACTGTGGATAAAGTGGGGGAAAATTGGCGCGTCCGCCGGGGCGAGCCTCTGATGATGGCGACCCGTCTTGCAATTGGTGGAAGCCCTGCTATTGACTACAGTTGTAGTTGAAAGGGAGTGAAACGGACAATGCGTCTTGTCATATTGAGTGCAATGGCCCTGCTGACCAGCTTTCCCGCAGCCGCGGCAGAACAAGCCGATGCGCCGGCCATGGCCGCTGATCAGCAACCACCGGAACAATCCGAGGAAGCGCAGCTGCTGGCGCTGGAACGAATGGCGGAGCAATCCTTGCCGGAGGCAATCAGCGAGTTCGAGAAGGACAGATTTGATCCGTCGTTCAAGGCGGCGACCACGGCGGAAGACCGACGCAAGCTGCTGGAAAAGATACGCGCCGCCGCGGCGCAGGCCGGAGGCGTCGGGATTGACCAGGATGATGACGGCTATGTCGTCACGTTCGAGGGACCCGCGACTTATATAGTTCGCGTCACGCTGGCCAAGGACCCGCCCTTTGCGATTACCGCCCTGTCTATTGAAGCAATGAAAGCAGCGACCGTCCTGAAACCGGACGGCCTAGAGGCCCAGATCGACTCGCTGATGGCCGAAGCCGGCGGTGCGGGTGTCGTTTATGTCGCAATTGACGGAAAGGTAGCGATGGCCAAGGCCTATGGCATGGCCAACGCGGCTCTGGGCACAGCCAACCGGATGGATACCGTATTCGGTATTGGTTCTCGGCCGATCGATTTCACTATCGCGGCAATCTATCTGCTCGAGCAGCGCGGCCAGCTAAGCCTCGATGACCGCCTCGGAAAATATTATCCCGACGCGCCTGCGGATCGGGCCGGAATGACGATCCGGCAGATGTTGACCGGCCAGTCCGGATTGCCCGATTTTCCTGCCAATGAGAGCGACTGGGATGCCGATCTGGGCTGGATTGATCGCGCCGAATTCGAGCGGCGGACCATGGCGACCGACATGCTGTTCGCGCCGGGCAACGGCAAGGCCCATTCGCACTGGGCGTTCGGTCTGCTGGCAGCGATTGTCGAGCGGGTCAGCGGCAAAGGCTATTATCCCTTCCTCCGTGAGAATTTCTTCGACCCGGCGGGGATGCAGCGGACGGGGAATTATGGCGAGAGCCGCGATCTGAAGCTGACCGATTTTGCTGCAGGAGGTGGCATGCAGGTGGGTTTGCCCAACATTCCACCGAACTGGGGTCCGACTTCGTGGCTGGTGATGGGCAGCGGCGGCATGTATTCAACGCTTGGCGACCTGCAGCGCTTTTACACCTTGCTGACGGAAGGCGACGTGCTTGCGCCGCGCCACCGTGATCATTTTCTGGCAACACAGGCCGGTCTCGACGGTTCTGACCGGGGATTTGAACTGTTCAGCTTTGCCGATGAGAAGCGCAGTGACCAGGCCTATGTCTTTCTCAACAAGGGCGGTCCGGAGGCGATGCGCAAGCTGATGCGCCCGTTGATCAATTTGCTGAAGGAAAACTAGACGAGAGCGCGCTTCGATTTCGGATGGCGCAAAGCCGGTTTGGTGATTAGGAACAGGCATCCAGTCGCCACAAGGAGCAACAATGCAAAAGCTTCGTCAACTTGTTGCTGCTCCGGCGGCTTTGCTTGCCGCACAGGGTCTAGCCTTTGAACCAGCCAGTGCCCGCGATGACGAAGCCCAGCTCTGGATATTGCCCACCGCAAAAATTCCGCTGAACTCCAATATGGCAGCCATTGCCGAAGGCGGCCTACGCTACAGCGAAAGCGCGGACGGGCTGGCGCAAATCTTCGCGCGCGGTTCGGTCCAGCTAAATGTTGCAGACGACATGTCCTTGGCGCTGGGATATGGCCATTTTCAGAATTACAAGGCGCATCGCCGGTCGGGCACCGAGGAACGTCCCTTCCAGCAGCTGAACTGGGCCATGGGCATGGCTGCCGGTGGTGACTGGAGCAGTCGCACCCGGCTTGAAGAACGCCTGTTCAGCGGGTCGAACAGGGTTGAAATCCGCTTTCGCGAACGGATCGGCTTCCGGGGCAAGCCCATTGGCAACAGCAGCATTCGACCCGACTTCAGCGGCGAATTGCTGTTCAACCTGAATCGTACGGCCAGCGGCCAGGCCGCCGGGATCAATTCGATCCGCGGCAAGGCCGGGCTGTCGGCCCCGCTCGCCGATCATCTCGATTTATCGCTGGCCTATATGGGGCTCTATGTGCCCCGCGCCGGGGAGGACCGGATGCTGCATGTCGCCCTGACCGGTATGACCTACCGCTTCTGACGGCCGGATCAGAATGCCTTTTGCGCGCCCAGAACAGCAATCAGCAGGGGATCATTGGTAGCGCGGGGATTGGCACGGATCGATTCTTCCTGCGCTCCGATCGACCGGTAGATGGCGTCACCGACCTCGCGGCTGACGTCACGGCTGATGCCGGCGAAATCGACGTTGGTTGCCTGAGACAATACGAGATTGATGATCTCGTTGTCGAACAGTTTCAAGCCATTGCCGATTCCCGGCAGCATCCGGTCAATCAGACTATTGCCAAGCTGACCCTGCAACAGGGCGGTAGCGGCGCGCGGGCCGCCGTTGATGATGGACACAGCATCGCTGATGCTCATGTTCCGAATGGTATCCGCAACGACCGGGGCGGCCAGTTCGGCACCTTTCTCGGCGGCGCGGTTGACCTGTTTCAGAAGACGGTCCTGAACCGGCCTGGAGCGCAGCAGGGCGGTGGCAACGCTGGTCGCCCTGGATCCACCCAGCGAATCCGGGACCGCGATGCGGGCAATCTGGCTGTCGAAGAAGCCGTTGGGTTGCAGCAGTGCGGCAAAGGCATTTTGCGAAGACAGGGTCAGCAACCGTTTGACCGCTTCGGTCAAACTAAGAGCCGGCAGTGTCGAACAGCCCGGAAAGGCCAGCAACCCGGCGGCGGCTCCAAGGCCCAGCACAGCTCTGCGATGATAGATCATAATATCTCCCCTGTTTTCGCCAAAGCAGCAATGACGAATGATGATATCCTGCCTATAGCATGAATATGAATCGCGTTCGTGTACTCCTGCTTAACGCCGCCCTCGGGCCGCTCGATTACCGGGTGCCCGAGGGCATGCGGGTCGAGCCGGGGTCGGTCGTGATGGCGCCGCTCGGTCCTCGCAAGCTCCCCGGTGTGGTGTGGGAAGCCGACAGCTTTCCGGTCGACGAAATCGATCCGAAAAAACTGCGCCCGCTGCTGGAACTGCGCGATGTCCCGCCGCTGCGTGCACCGCTGCGCCGGCTGATCGAGTGGACAGCGACTTATTATTTTGCCTCGCCGGCTTCGGTGCTGAGGATGGTTCTTTCGAGCGGTGCCGCCTTTGCCGACACGCGTCCGATCAGCGAATATCGCTGGAATGGCCAGATTCCCGACCGGGTGACCCCGCAACGCAAGCAGGCGCTGGACAAGCTGGGTGACAGCCAGGGAACGATCAGCGAACTGGCCAACAAGGCCGGCGTATCAATAGCGGTGATCCGGGGGTTGGAGAAGCTGGGGATATTCGACCGGGAAGAGGTTTC
>CAWUKF010000228.1:0-4440 GCA_963922745.1 uncultured Sphingomonadales bacterium | reverse complement strand
GCGAAATGGTCGGATGCGTTTGACAAATGGCGATAGATTTCCCGCCGCTTCAAAACTTCCATTACATAGGCCAAACCGCTAGCCACTGCCCTGCAATCGGCCTCCTCCAAAGGATCCAATAGATGCAAAAACTCATCTTGATTGCTGGATTGTTCTGCCCGGGGTTTGGCGGAATAGTATTTTGCATCGAACAACTGAGAAAGCGCGTTGCGATATAGTTTTTCAACCTGTCTTTCCACTTTTTGAACGGCCGCAGCGCTTTGTTCGGCCAAGCTAGGGTCCTTTTTCAAAGTGGCGAAACCGCTTTGAAGCTTTTGCGCACTGGATTGAAGAAGCTTCGCCATTTCGAGCATTTGGGCATCGGGTTCGATCCCAAGAATCTCCATTTCCCGCACGGTCGTCTTGGCATAATTTAAACCCTCATCGATCGAGGTGATCGCCCGATAAATGTCCTCGCGATCAAACGGCGTTGAAAAAGAGCGGTTAAGGGTATCTATGTTTCTTATTTTCAAAATATCCCCTTCGTGCTCCAGTCTCCGCACATCATCGGCTCGTTTCTGCTCGCCTGTTTGCATATAGGCGGCCAGCATTTCCATTGCCTGCACAACGACATCACATTGATCATTAAGCATTGAATAGAAGTCCGGCGTTCGCGGAAACACGGAGTTTATAATTTTCGAGAGGCGCGAAATCCGTTTTGTTTGTGTGCTTTCAGTTGCAGATTGCATAGCCTGTCCAATCGTTGCTCGATTGACTGAGCCGAGTGGCCCCGTCGCGTGGCTTTTGCTTCGTTGGCGAAAAGCCGTCCCCTTGTCGCCTATATAGCTGGCATTCGGCCAGCTTTACCCGATATGGCCAACGGCACTCCCTATTCGGTTCAGATATAAACATTGATCAGAACTCCTGCCGAGATGCCAAATACTAAAACCAAGTAACCGGTTAAAATAGGGCGTCGTAGCTTCTTGTCGGCAAACACAAAAACTATCCCAAGTTTAAAAATGAGGTTGGCGAAGAAGGCCAATATGATTGCGTAAACGGCAATATTGGGATCAAGGATATCATCCGATACGAGTTTCAGATTTGAAACTGTTATGGCGTCAATATCGGTCAATCCCGATAGGAAGGACACCAGGAAAACACCGGCTTCTGCAAAGACATCGTTCATCCAGGCGACAAGAAACAATATCCCGGCAAAGCTAAGCGCAAAGATAGTCGCGCTTACTATTTCCGCTGGATTTCGGGTTGACACTGACGGTAGAGGCTCCTTTGCATCTTCAATCCTGCGATACGACCACAAAACAAACAGACTGCCAGCCACCCCGCCCCCTATCAGCCATGGTAGCATGAGGGGTATCAGCATAAATTCCAATATCCCCACGATTATTCCAATGCGTACGAGCTGAACTAGGTGGGACAATAATATTATGGTTGCTGCTATGTTGGAGAACCCGGCCTGTTCCTTACTATATTTCGCATAAACCAGGGTTGTTGCCGTCGTTGAAGCCATGCCTCCCAAAACTCCGGCAATTGCGACGCCCGACTTATGCCCAAATATTTTAAGTGCGAGATAACCCAATAAGCTAAGCCCGCTGATGAGGACCACCAGCCAACCGATTTGATAGGGGTTAAATACCTCGTAAGGGCCGTAATTGTTGTTTGGTAATATTGGCAATAAGATAACGGCGATCGCTGCGAATTGGAAAAACGATATTATTTCCTGTTTGGTCAACCTTTGCGGTACCTCTCGCAATTCTTTACGAAAATAGAGCAATGCAGTCATCGTCACGGCAATCGCGGCGGGCAATAACGGATGGCCAATCCATAAAATATATCCTAGTATAAAGGTAATTAGCGCAGCGACTACCGTCGTGGTATCTGGCTCTCTAGCTCGGGATTTTATTTGGGCGATCATCAGACAGGCGGCGACAAGTATCAAAAGCGTCCAGGCGCCGATTTGAGAATCAGTTTGCGCCCAGATATACCCGCCGAGTGAACCAGCAAGTGCGATTAATGTGAAAGTCCGTAGCCCTGCGATGGAATTTTCATGGCGCTGTCTCTCCAATCCGACCAAAAAGCCAAGGGCCAGGCTTTGGCCAAAGAGCATCAAATGCGAAATTTGAGGGGCATCGTTAATCATCTTTGACTAATTTCCCAAAAGCCCCGTTGAGAAACACAGATGTGCTGTCTTAGACGCGAGCTTTGCCAGAAGCCCATTGGGCCAATCGCGCAAAATGCTACTTTTCCAGATTTGGGAGCCTGCCATATATGGTTTTCCATCAAAAAAACTTTCCAGCCAATTGGATCAATCCGTAAATGGCAATGGAAACGCTCGCAGCGCCAGGTATCGTGATCAACCATGTCCCGAAGATATGCTTTGCAGTGCCCCAGTGAACTGACTTCGGCCGCTCTGATGTGCCAACGCCCATAATTGCAGTGCTGACCACCTGGGTGGTGGAAACAGGCGCTCCGAGAGCAGATGCCGCCAAAATCACGCCAGCTGACGTCAATTGTGCATCCAACGCGTGGATTGGCCGAACTTTGTAGATCCCGAAACCCAGCGTACGCACAATGCGCCAACCGCCTGTCAGCGTGCCTATTGTGATCGCTGTTGCGCTCGCCAAAATAACCCAAAACGGCACATAGAACTGCCCGCTGACGCCGCCCAGGACCAGGATCATGGCAATCACACCCATGCCTTTCTGGGCATCATTTGTTCCATGAGAAAAGGCCAGAGCCGCCGTTGTCAGCCATTGAAAGGCGCGAAGATATTTATTGGCAGATGGCTTAGCGGCCCGCAAGGCGAAGACCATGATGCGGTGTAATAGGCCGCCCAGGAAAAACCCCAGAATGGGTGAAAGAAACAAAGCTCCCACTATCTTGGCGACACCCTTGAGATGAAAGCCGTCAGTTAGCTCAAAACCCCAGACGACATGGCCTGGACCCGCAGCGACAATTACCACCCCTACGAGACCTCCCACAAGAGCTTGGGAAGAGGAGACGGGAAGTCCAAACCACCAGGTTAGAAAATTCCAGATGATCGCGCCGCCCAGACCTGATAGTATGACAGTCAGTGAAAAAATATTCCCCAGATCGGAAACATCAACAAAACTACCGATCGTATTGGCCACCGCAGTTCCTCCAATGATAGGTCCAAGAAAAGTGAACGAGGACACTAGAATAATTGCCTGTATTGGGGTCATTGCATGCGAGGCAATTGCCGTAGCCAACATGTTGGCAGCGTCTTGCATTCCGTTCGAATAGTCAAACAACAGAGCAATGAAGACGCCCAGGATGACAAGGACCATCACGCCAGTCATCGCCAGTCTTCTTTTTGGTAGAGTCTGAACCGGCCTGTACTCTCGTTCCGATTCTGCATCGGAATCATTTTCTATCCCAGAAAACTCTGGTTCTCAGCAACCGGTTTACATCCTTGAAAAGTTTCTTTGCGGTCAATTTGGCTTCGCGTCGGTGCCATCCGATGACAATACCAGCGGAATAATGCCATGCTGGAGTGGCAGGATCGGGCTTCACGCCCAGCAATTTCTCGACAAGCATTTCCGCAACAAGGACATCATTCAAATAACCCATCCGACTTTGAATGGGACTAAGCGTTTTCTGAAATTTCAAAACTTGCTTATCTGGATAAATATTAGCACAAAAATCGATGGTATAACGCAGTTTCTTCACAGCTAATCTTAGCTTATGCCGTTCTTCCTCAGACATTTTCTCAAGCTTTTGACAGTTTTCGCGCACAATTTTATTCTGCTTCTTCAGTTGCTTTGCGCAGAATTTTCTGGCTGGCTCCGACAGTTCCATTGCCTTCGAAGTTGCTGCGCTATCTCGCCAAATGTCGCTATAAAGCCATGTACTAAGCCCTAGAATAAACTCCGTATAGCGCGCGGAATTGATTGCGCTGCGGGCTTGTTTGCGATAAAGAACTCTTTCATTCTCGGCAGCCGACAAAAGCAGTTCAAATCCGATGGCCGGACTGGAAATTTTGGCGACTGGCGCTACAAATTCATCGATGAAAACATCCCAGCTGCGCGCTGCCGATAGCTCATCCCTAAGCCATTTTGCTTCGCTCACAATCCAATCATATTTTTCTGGCGCAATATTGGACTGAAAAATCTCCAAGCCTGCACGCAAACGCCGCAAGGCAACCCGCATTTGATGGATGCCCTCGGCATCGTCCAGCAGAACCGACTCTTCATTGGCTTGGAGATAGCTGATTGCCTGTTGAAGATTGTCGACAAAGGCCTGTTCTCCAGTGAAGTTCTTCAACAGCTTAGACTGCCGCCATTTTTGAGCGCGTGGCTCTTCCTTCGATAACAATGAATAGCCGCGTGCTGCTTTGCTAACAGTGCTGATCCGAAATGGGACTGTCTGATTAATAGTTGCCGCAAGTTCAAATATGCGAGCGGCTGAACCGCTTAAAAGTTC
>CAWUKF010000227.1:0-4444 GCA_963922745.1 uncultured Sphingomonadales bacterium | reverse complement strand
GCCGACGAGCGTCCGGCGATGCTGGAAATCCGCGCCGGTACCGGTGGTGACGAGGCAGCGCTGTTTGCCGGTGATCTCTACCGCATGTACAGCCGCTATGCCGAGGAGCAGGGCTGGAAAGTCGAGATGATCTCCGCCAATGCCTCGGAAGTGGGCGGCTTCAAGGAAGTGGTCGCCAATATCCAGGGCAAGGGCGTCTTCGCGAAGCTGAAATTCGAATCCGGGGTGCACCGGGTGCAGCGGGTGCCGGAGACCGAAAGCGGCGGGCGCATCCATACGTCGGCAGCGACCGTGGCGATCCTGCCGGAGCCGGAAGAAGTCGATATCAAGATCCGCACCGAGGACCTGCGCATCGACACCTACCGGGCGAGCGGTGCCGGCGGCCAGCATGTCAACAAGACCGACAGCGCCATCCGCATCACTCACTTGCCCACCGGGCTCGTGGTACAATGCCAAGACGGCAAGTCGCAGCACAAGAACAAGGCGCAAGCGATGAAGGTGCTGGCGGCGCGGCTCTATGAACAGGAACGCGATGCGGTGCAGAGCGAGGAAGCCGAAGCGCGCAAGTCGATGGTCGGCAGTGGCGACCGCAGCGAGCGTATCCGCACCTATAATTATCCGCAGGGCCGGGTGACCGACCACCGGATCAATGTGACCTTGCACAAGCTGCCCGAAATCATCGAGGGCACGGCGCTCGGCGAGCTGATTGACGCGCTGATCGCGGAGGATGAGGCCAGCCGGCTCGCCAATCTCGATGGGTGATGCGGCCGGGGCGCTGCGCGAAGCGGCGGCGAAACTGGCTGCGGTGTCCGACAGTCCCCGTCTCGATGCGGAACTGCTGATGGCGCACGGCCTGCAGATCGAGCGCGCCGAGCTGTTGCTCAATTTGCCCGGTCTGGACGCGCCAGCGGGCTTTGCCGCGCTGGTCGCAAGGCGCCTGCAGTCGGAGCCGATCGCCCATATTGTCGGCAGCAAGGAATTCTGGGGACTGAATTTTCGAGTGACGCCCGATGTCCTGATCCCCCGCCCGGACAGCGAATTGCTGATCGAGGAGGCGGTGCGCCTGTTTGCATCCGTTCCGCCGCAGCGGATTCTCGATCTGGGCACGGGCAGCGGTGCGCTGTTGCTGGCGGCGCTGCATGAATTTCCGAACGCCACGGGTGTGGGTATCGATGCCAGCGCGGCCGCGTTGCAGATTGCCCACAATAATGCCGATGCGCTGGGCCTGGCCGACCGTGCCCGCTTCGCGCTGCTGGACTGGACGGAGCAGAACTGGTGGGATGCTCTCGGAGCCGGCTTTGACCTGATCCTCGCCAATCCGCCTTATGTTTCCACGAATGCCGTTCTTTCCGCCGATGTCGCGCAGTTTGAACCCCATCGGGCCCTGTTTGCGGGGGACGAGGGGCTGGACGACTACCGGATATTGATCCCGGCTCTGGAACAGCTGCTCTCGCCGACCGGCACGGCGCTGCTGGAAATCGGCTTCGATCAGGCCGATTCGGTCTCCAGAATGGCGGAAGAACGCGGTTATCACGTTGAACTGAAACAGGATTTGGCAAAAAAAGATCGATTGATCATCGTCCGTTTCTAAAAAGGGCTTGGTTTTGCCGGAGCGAGTCGCTAAGACTTGGTCAGGCCCAGAGGATTTCTGGCTTTTTCCCTAAATCTCTGGCCTGCCCCCAACTCGATGATGATGCTGATATTCGGCGTGCATTTGTCTTGTATGGGACGTTGTGGACAGGTTGTCCGCAACGCAATCGCCACCCGAGTGTGGCTATGACTTGAGAAAGACCAAGTTTATTATCGGTATAAGGATACCTGAAATTTGATGAACAATCGTCAGCCTGGCCGCCGTGGGCGCGGCCGGAACACCAATAATAATCGCCCCCAGGGCAACCGTGGTGGCGGATCGGACCGCGATAACCGGATCGACAATCGCGCGCGCGGCAATGCATTGCAGATGCTGGAGAAGTTCAAGAAAATGGCGCAGGACGCGCAGGTCAACGGAGACCGCGTCCAGACCGAATATTACCACCAGTTCGCCGATCACTATTTTCGGGTGAATGCGGATACGGTTGCCCGCCGCGAAGAGCAGCGGATGGCCCGCGAGGAGCCGCGCGGCGACAATCGCAGCGACAATCGCGGCAATGGCCATGATGACAGCAGCGACAATGACGGCGACCATCAGCGCAGCCGTTCGCAGCAGGGTCAGCAGAATCGCCAGCAGCGCGATGATCGTGACGAAAGTTCAACGGATGGCGCGCCGGAAGAGAATAAACCGGTCCGCACCCGGCGTCCGCGCAAAACCGAAAACGCGACAACCAAGGGCGATCAGTCGGAGAAGAATGGCGAGAGCAACGGCCTGGATGCCAGCGTCCTGCCACCCGCGATTTCGGCCGTGAACGAGGTCGAGGTCGAAAAGAAGCCTGTTCGCAAGAAACGGGTCGTCAAGCCGCGCGCCGCGCAGGAAACCGACGCAGCCTGATCCTTACTGGTCGCGGATCGCGGTCGCCAGCCAGTCGGGCAGATCTAGCTGCCTGATATCGTCCACCCGGCGATGCTCGACCGACAGGGCATAGTCGGGGTAGGCGATGCGCTGGCGCTTTTCATCGGCTTCAGCCATCGGCACAACGACCATCCGGCGATTGACCTTTTGCCGGTAATTCATCCGAGCGGTATTTTCCTGGCCGACATAGCAGCCCTTGGCGAAGCTGACCCCGTTCAGCTCGGCTGCGTTGCATTCGAGCCACAAGGTCTTGTCGCTACCCAGTTCCGCTGTGCCCTCGGTGACGCCGAGCGACAGGCGATGTTTTCGATAGCTTTCGTCTGCACCTGGCCCGTCACCGGCCTTGTCCAGCCAGCGATGACCGAGCGCGGGCAAGCGCGGATCGGCGGGTCTGTCATCGGCTGCCAGAGCCCAGTGGATGGCCAGAGCGTCATCCCGCTCAATCCCGATCTTGCGACGCAGCCGATAGAGTTTCAGGCGCTTGACCAGTGCATCGGCATGGCCGGCTTCGCAGTCTATCAGAATGTCCGCTCCGTCTGCCCAGAGAAAGAAATCGAACAGGGCCTTTCCCTGCGCGGACAGCAGCCCCCCCCATTGTGGCGCGCCCTCGATCACGGCAAGCATGTCCTGTGTCACCAGGCCTTGCAGAAACTGCCGGATATCTTCGGATTCATCGGTTGCGGAAAGCCGGATCACGGCGCGGTCATTAAGTCTGGTTTCGGTCATGGCAATTAGGTAGGGGTTCCGGAACAGAAAACCAAGCTGCCAGCGCCCTGTTTGCCGAAGGATTGTCCGTTTCGGCCGCGGCGGCATCAACGGAACAGGCAATGACCGACATGACAGACCGTATCACCATCAAACGCCCGGACGACTGGCATGTCCATCTGCGCGACGGGACGATGCTGGAGGCGGTGGCCCGCTTTACCGCGCGACAATTTGCCCGCGCCATCGTCATGCCGAACCTCTCGCCGCCGGTGACCAGCGCCGCCAGCGCCGCCGCCTATCGGGAACGGATCCTGGCCGCTTTGCCGGACGGGACTGATTTTACCCCGCTGATGACCTGCTATCTGACCGATGATGCGGATGCGCAGGACATCGCCTCCGGTCATGCCGCGGGTATTTTTACCGCCGCGAAACTCTATCCGGCCAATGCCACCACCAACAGCGCGCATGGCGTTACCGACGTGGCCCGCATAATCCCGGTACTGGAGCGCATGCAGGAAATCGGCATGCCGCTGCTGGTGCACGGCGAGGTTACCGACGGCGATATCGACATTTTCGATCGCGAGGCGGTGTTCATCGAGCGGGTGCTGGAGCCGCTGCTCCGGGACCTGCCCGACCTCAAAATCGTGTTCGAGCATATCACGACCGAGCAGGCGGTGCAGTTTGTCGACGGCGCCGGGCCCAATATCGCTGCTACCATCACGCCGCACCATCTGCATATCAACCGCAACGCGATATTCGCCGGCGGTATTCGTCCCCATGCCTATTGCCTGCCCGTAGCCAAGCGGGAGCGCCACCGGCTGGCGCTGCGCAAGGCTGCGACGTCAGGCTCTGCCAGCTATTTTCTTGGTACCGACAGCGCGCCGCATGAAATTCACGCCAAGGAATCGGCCTGTGGCTGTGCCGGGATTTTCAACGCGCCTTATGCCCTCGAAAGCTATGCGGTGGTGTTCGAGGAAGAGGATGCGCTCGACCGGCTGGAAGGCTTTGCGTCCGTGCATGGACCCGAATTTTACGGCCTGCCGGTCAATCAATCCACGATCAGTCTGGAACGATGCGAAATCCAGGTGCCTGACGATATCGAATCGGCGGGCTCAACATTGGTCCCCTTTCATGCCGGGGCGGCCCTGCGCTGGCAGGTCGTTGGCTGCTGAGCGCCTGGCAGGTCAGGCCGACTGCAAGTTGCGGGCGGCCCGGCCGGTTCGATAGGTGTCG
>CAWUKF010000226.1:0-4524 GCA_963922745.1 uncultured Sphingomonadales bacterium | reverse complement strand
GCATCGGCACCGGCCAGCTTGACGCCGGGCAGCAGGATCTTGATCATCGCCTGCACCTGATCCTTGTCCGCCTTGCCGACACCGACCACGGATTTCTTCACCGTCCGCGCCGAATATTCGCCTACTTCCAACCCCGAGCGCGAAGCGCCGAGCAGCACGACGCCGCGCGCCTGGCCCAGTTTCAGCGTGCTCTGCGGGTTGCTGTTGACAAACACTTCCTCGACCGCCGCCCCATCGGGCTTATATTCGAGCAAGAGGTCGGTCAGCGCCAGGTCGAGCTGCAGCAGCCGGCTGGCCAGCGCCATTTTCGGATCAGTCTTGATCTGGCCGTTGGCGATATGGGACAGGCGGTTGCCGTCGGCGGCGATCACCCCCCAGCCGGTGGTGCCGAGACCCGGATCGAGGCCGAGAATGATCATCTCAGACGGGCCGCCGGGTGCGTCGACCGATCAGACAAAGGCCAATCTTCAGCCGCAATATTGGAAGAATTGGAAGCATGTTTTAGAAAGTCGCCTTGGTGGGCCCCGCCGTATTTTCGGCGTCGCGATCCGCCAGCCAGAACCACGATCACCCCTGCGTGTGCGGCCTTGGCGGCGCGTTCCCACATCAGCCGGCGTTCAGTTTTTCCATGATTTCGTCGGACACGTCATAATTGCCCCAGACGGTCTGGACATCGTCATCCTCTTCCAGCAGATCGATCAGGTTGAGCAGCGTTTCCGCCTGCTCCTGATCCACCTCGACCTGGACCGAAGGCCGCCAGGCGAGCTTGACGCTTTCCGCTTCACCGAGCGCCTTTTCCAGGGCACCGGAGACTTCGTGCAGGTCTTCCATCGCGGTCCAGATTTCGTGGCCGTCTTCGTCGGACGAGATATCTTCTGCGCCCGCTTCCATCGCGGCTTCGAGGACCTTCTCCTCGTCGCCGGCGCTGGCCGGATAGTGAATATAGCCGACGCGGTCAAAACCGTGCGAAACCGACCCACTTTCGCCCAGATTGCCACCATTTCGTGACATAATCGTGCGAACATTGGTAAAAGTACGGTTATTATTGTCGGTCAGCGTCTCGATGATCAGGGAGACGCCGCCCGGCCCGAATCCCTCGTAGCGGATTTCGGTATAATCATCGCCTTCGTTCGCCGACGCCTTGTCGATCGCGCGCTGGATATTGTCCTTCGGCATCGACACCGCCTTGGCGCTGTTGACCGCAAGACGCAGGCGCGGATTGAAATCCGGATCGGGCATGCCCGACTTGGCCGCGACGGTAATCTCGCGCGACAGCTTGGAAAATTGCGCGGCGCGCTTCTTGTCCTGCGCGCCCTTGCGGTGCTTGATATTGTTAAACTTACTGTGGCCTGCCATAGGATTCGTCCGTTACCTGTTATACTCTTATCGAGGCTCTTTGGCGCATGTTTGAGCCCAACTCAACCATTGGATGGATGATCGGTCGATTGCGGTCGACGGCCGGCGATCTGATCGCCTTTATCCGTGCTCCGACGCTGGACGCGGGTGCCGTCTGGCAGGGGCGGCGGGCCGGTGATGCCGCCTGGCTTTTCCTGCTGAACTGCCTGATCGTCCTGGCCATTGCCATGGTCCTGTTCCCGCTGATGAAGGTGTTGGGAGTCGAAATGTCCGGCGACATGTCGGCGCTGTTCAACCTCCCGACATGGCAAATCCTGCTGTTGGGGGTGCTGGTCGGGCCGATTTCCGAGGAACTGATGTTCAGGCTGTGGATCGTCGGCACGCCGCGATGGCTTATCCTTCTTGCCGGACTGCTTGGCTGGCTCGGCGGCTCCTATCTGATCAGGCAGACCACCCTCGCGGAATTCGGGCAGAGCGCGTCATTCGCGCTGATCGCAATCCTCGCTCTGGCAGGGATCGGCGGCCTGATCCGGTTCTGGAAATCGCCGGTGCCGCGCTGGTACGGGCGGATTTTCCCGCTCGTCTTCTGGGGCCAGGCGCTGCTGTTCGGATTCGTGCACGTGTTCAACTATGCCGGCGACAATCCGGCGGCTGCCCTGCCCTTCGTCCTGCCGCAGCTGGTCGGCGGGCTGATCTGGGGCTATGCCCGGATTCGCTATGGCTGGTGGGCCAATATCCTCATGCATATGGCCTATAATCTGTTGGCGATCAGCGGCCTGCTCTACGTGCTGCTGATCCCGCCGGCGAGCTAGCCGACCACCACGGCGGTGCCAGAGGCCGACACCATCAGCATCGACCCCTTCTCGCCGACCACTTCATAGTCGAGGTCCACTCCGACGACCGCATTGGCGCCGAGCTTTGCCGCTTCGGCCTCCATCTCGGCCAGCGCTTCGTCGCGCGCCCGCTTCAGGACATTTTCATATTTGCCGGAACGGCCACCGACGATGTCGGTGATGCTGGCGAACAGGTCGCGAAACAGATTGGCACCGACAATCACTTCACCGATGACGATCCCGCGATAGTCGCGGATGGCATGGCCTTCGATAGAAGGGGTGGTGGTGACGATCATATCACTTGTCCTGTTCCTGGCTGCTGAGAACCGGATGCTAGTCCCCGACGGTCGTCAGAGCAACCGCTGAAACCACGTCACATCGCGCCAGTCGCTCATTTTCCGCCCCACTTCGCGGTAGGTGCCGACCAGTTCAAAGCCCATCGACCGGTGCAGGCCGATGCTGGCGTCGTTCGGCAGCGCAATTCCGGCGAACGCCGCGTGGATATCCCTGTTCTTGAGCCTTGGCAGCAGCGCCTCGTACAACGCTCGGCCGATCCCCCGCCGTTTCTGGCCGGGATCGACATAAACCGCCACGTCGCAACTGGTTCGGTAAGCCGCGCGCGTGCGGTGCCCGCTGCCATAGGCATAGCCGAGCACCGCTCCATCATCCTCTGCAACCAGCCAGCCATGCCTATGCAGCGCGCTGGCAATGCGGGCAGCCATTTCTTCCTCGCTAGGCGGCTCCAGTTCGAAGCTGACCCAGCTGTCGGTCACGAATGGCGCATAGATTACGGCGCAGCGCGGTGCATCAGCAACCGTCGCTGACCGAATCCCGATCATCAGGCCAGGCCGAGCGCCGACTTGTAGGTGTCGAGAATGGCTTCCATTTCCTGCCGGTCGTGGGTCTCCATCTTCCGCAGACGTACGATCTGGCGCATGATCTTGGCGTCATAGCCCTGCGATTTGGCTTCGGAATAGACATCGCGAATATCGTCCGCCATGCCCTTTTTCTCTTCTTCCAGCCGTTCAATACGTTCGATAAACAGACGCAACTGGTCTGCGGCGACATTGCCTTCGCTCATGCTTTCATTCCCTTGAATATTGGTGATCGGATTCGAAGCCCGTCTTTAAGATGCGTCGGCGTTCTTGGCCACGCTTTCCTTCATCTTTTTGAGCCGCTCCGGGGTTGCCTCAGTCTGGTATTTTCTCTTCCATTCGCTTGCCGGCATGCCGTGAATCGCCTCGCGGGCCTCGTCCTTGGTCATCGCGCCGCCGGCTTCGTTGGTCGCCTCCATCACCCAGTCGGCCAGGCAGTTGCGACAGAAGCCGGCAAGCCCCATCAAATCAATATTTTCCGCATCATGGCGGTGCTGCAGATGCTTGACCAGACGGCGAAAGGCAGCAGCGGCAGCGGCGTCGGATATTTGCTGGGTCATGGTTGTTTCCGTTGTTTTTTGTTTTTAACCTGTCATGAAACAGGAATAGGCAAGGCGCAGCTAAAGCGCCACTAAGGAATTTGTAAATGGCATCGCCGATCTTCTCCCGCAACCGCAAGGTCAAAGTTCTGGCCACGCTGGGTCCGTCCAGCGGCAGCCCCGAAATGATCGAGAAAATGTATCGCGCCGGCGTCGATGCCTTCCGGATGAACATGAGCCATGGCGAGCATCAGGCGCATGCCGACAATGTGAAGTCGATCCGCGCGCTGGAAAAGAAAATCGGCAGGCCGATCACCATTCTCGCCGATCTGCAGGGGCCAAAGCTGCGCATCGGCACCTTTGCCAAGCCACCGGTGATGCTGAAAGACGGCGCCCGCTTCACGCTCGACATGCGCAAGGAAAAGGGTGATGCAACGCGCGTCACCTTGCCCCACAAGGAAATATTGAGCACGCTGCAGCCGGGTCACACGCTGCTGCTTGATGACGGCAAGATCCGGCTTGAGGTCACAAAGGCAGATGGCAAAAGCGTCGAGACCAAGGTGATCGTCGGCGGCGAGATATCGGACCGCAAGGGGGTCAATGTCCCCGAGGTGGTGTTGCCAGTCAGCTCGCTGACCCAGAAGGACCGCAAGGATCTGGCCTTTGCGCTGGAACAGGATGTCGACTGGATCGCGCTCAGCTTCGTACAGCGGCCGGAGGATGTCGCAGAGGCCAGACGTCTGATCGGCGGCAAGGCAGCATTGCTCGCCAAGATCGAGAAACCGGCGGCGATCGACCGGCTCGACGAGATACTGGAACTGTCCGACGCGGTGATGGTGGCGCGCGGCGATCTCGGCGTGGAACTGCTGCCGGAGCAGGTGCCGCCGCTGCAGAAGAAGATCGTGGCCGCGGCGCGCAAGC
>CAWUKF010000225.1:0-4534 GCA_963922745.1 uncultured Sphingomonadales bacterium | reverse complement strand
TACAACCAATACGGTTGCTTCGAGCAACGCTGATTCAACAGTACCAACGGCGCGTTCAATCAGGTTCGATCGGTCATAGAACGGGTTTATTTTTAACGACGCAGGCAGGCTTGGTTCGATTTCCTTGAGCCGTTCCTTGACCCCATCAACAACTTTACTGGCATCAGCTCCGCGCAGGCCAATAACCAAGCCTTGCACCGCTTCACCTTCTCCGTTTTTGGTGACGGCACCGTAGCGGGTAAGGCTCCCGGTTCGAACCTGCGCGACATCGCTGACCCGAACAATCATTCCGCCTTCGGATTTGACTATTATACCAGAGAGATCGTCAAGGCTTTGGATAGCGCCAACCGCGCGGACGATGAGCGATTCCTCTCCGATTGTCAGTCGTCCGGCGCCATCGTTGCGATTGCTGCTTTCGATCGCACTGCGCAAATCTTCAATTGTAAGATTGGTTGCAGCAAGCGCAGCATTGTCCGGCACGACTTCATAGGTTTCGACATAGCCGCCAAGCGCGTTGACATCGGCAACACCTGCGACGGTGCGCAAGGCCGGACGGATGACCCAATCCAGCAATCGCCGTTTTTCCGCGAGCGACTGCGGACCTTCGAGCGTAAACATATACATGTCCGACAAGGGTGTGGAAATAGGTGCCATTCCCCCGGTCACTGTTGCAGGGATATCTCCCATCACTCCATTCAACCGCTCGGCCACCTGACTGCGTGCCCAATAGATATCGGTCGTATCTTTAAAATCGATTGTAATATCCGCGATTGCATATTTTGCCACCGAACGCAGGACCGTCTGATCGGGGATACCGAGCATTTCCATCTCAATCGGGGTAATAACCCTGCTTTCCACCTCTTCGGGCGTCATACCCGGCGCTTTCAAGATGATTTTTACCTGTGTCGAACTGATATCGGGGAAAGCATCGATGGGAAGGTTTATAAACGCATAGGCACCAAAACCGGCCAATGCGGTGGCCATGGCAATCACGGCCATGCGAAAGGCTAGCGCTTTTTCTACCAGTTGCCGGAGCATAGGATCAATCCTCTGCCAGCATGACTTTGAGCTCTGCAATTCCGCTCGCGGCAACTTTTTCGTTCGCCTTTAATCCAGCGCTCAGGATTGCGTTGTCACCGGTTTGAGCCACCAATGTCACTTCGCGCTTTTCAACACGATTGCCGGCGATGACGAACACATAGTCCCTGTCGCCAAGGCGGGTGACGGATGTTGTCGGAACCGAAACGCCGGTCTCACGGCCGTTCCCCTTGATCGTGACCGTGACGCTTTTGCCCGCCACCAAGCCGGGCGCTGTACCAATGCGTGCTTTTGCCGATACCGAGCGAGTCATGGGATCCATAGATGGGGAGACGGAAATGATGGTTCCGGCAACGGGAACGGCATCGCCACCCGATGAAGTCGGTAAATTGACCTCGACCATCAGGCCAGGAACAACTCTTTTCGCGAGCCGTTCGGGCAATTGAATGTCGAGCATATAGGACGACGTATTCTCGATGACAAAGGGCGCGGTCATTGTATCAACCGGTCCGCCGGTCTGAACGTTAACCGCTGACACGCGGCCCCCAATAGGTGCGCGCAAAGTCATCTGACCGCCGGTCCCGGCACCGGCTTGCGATAAAATCCTCTGATTTTCCGAAACGTTAACTTGCGCCTCGCGCAGTGCAGCATTGGCTTCGTCAGCACGAGCATCTGCAAGAATTCCTTCGCGGGCAAGTTGGTTCAATCGCCGGGCATTGGCTTGGGCAAATCCCAATTGCGCCCGGGCGCGTGCAAGGTCAGCGCCGATTTGCACTGGCTCACGCGCCTTCACGGATGCCAGCGCAGCGCCCTGGGCCACTGCCTGGCCCTCTACTACAAACAGCCGTATTATGGCTCCATCGAAAGGAGCCGCGACGGCGACTCTGGCCTCGGGCGGCAAGTTGACCATTGCCGGAACGGTACCCAGCGGCACCGCATCGGCAGGCTGCGCGGCCACAATTTTGATACCGAGCTTTTTGATTTGTGCTGCTGATATGCCCCCCGGCTTTACCGCAATTTCGTCTGCGGGTGGGCCAGACTCTGCGGCGGGATTTCCGGATATGGCAAAATAACCGATCGTTAGAGCCGATACGGCTGCTGCGATTGCAAGCAGGATCTTGTGATTGCGTGTCATGGACCAACCCATGCACGACCAAGCTGACAATAACTTGTCAACTTGTCAGCTTCGCTTCAGAAACTTGCGCTAGAGAAATTTGGCGTTTTAGATGAAATGGAGCGAAATGCGGCTATTACTTGTTGAAGATGATCCCGAGTTGTCCCGGAGGCTATCGGATCGTTTGCACCGGTCCGGTTTCGCGGTTGATTTGGCTATGTCGGCTGCTGATGCTGCTTTCTGGCCGGATCTCAATCAATTTGCAGCAATTATATTGGATCTTGGGCTGCCAGACGGAGATGGCGTGTCAGTGCTTAAAGGCTGGCGCAAGTCCGGAGTTAAAGCGCCTGTGCTTATCCTGACCGCTCGCGGTGATTGGGAGGACAAGGTTGAAGGGTTGAACAGCGGAGCCGATGACTTCGTCGTCAAACCTGTAAGGTTTGAAGAGCTATTGGCGCGTCTTCATGCGTTATTCCGCCGCGTCTCTGGTCAAGTCGACGATCTGGCTACTGCTGGTGGTCTGACGATCAATATTGCGGCAAAAACGGTACATCGGGGAAACAATGAAATTTGTTTGAGCCGTCAGGAATTCAAGCTTCTTCATCTCTTTATTCGCAGGGCCGGACATATTTTACCGCAATCCGAAATTTTGGAAAGTCTATACTCACTCGATGCAGAGCGCGAGCAGAATACGGTTGAAGTTCATATTAGCCGGTTGCGCCGCAAAATCGGTAAGGATGCGATAACCACTATTCGCGGGATGGGATATAGGTTCGAAAAATGAAACTGAGACTGTACAGCTTGCGCGCCCGATTTATCGTAGCGATATTCCTGTGGACTACGCTTGGAACGGCGACGATCTGGTATTCTTCCACACGTCTTTTTGAAATCCATGTCGCGCAGCAATATCATGAAGAACTGGAGGTGCATGTGCGAGAACTCGACGCACTGACGAGGCTCGACGCATCGGGGCAGCCATATCTTTCACGACCGCTTTCCGACCCGCGTTTTTCGGTGCCCATGGCTGGATTTTATTGGCAAATTACGCGCGACGGCTATGCGCCGGTCCGTTCACTTTCTCTAAAGCGCGGCGACCTGGATGATAGCATAGCTCGATGGCCTTTGGTCACCCATCGTCTGGAATCGGGGCCGACCGGCGAAGCTATAGCTTATGGTCTTATCAGAAAGCTGGACGATGGCGATGATCTTCACTTCGTCATTGCAACTGACCAGCGATTACTCGACCAGATTACCAGTCAATTCGAACGCGAACTGACAATTTGGCTGGCGATTCTGGCGACGTTGCTGTTGGCCAGTGGCGGCATCATTATCTGGTTCGGATTGCGGCCGCTTGAGCTTTTGGGGCAAGCCATTGCCAAGCTTCGTAACGGTGAAGCCAGCGATATTGACGGGCGCTTTCCAAGTGAAATCGCGCCCTTGGTCAACGACCTGAATGCTTATATAAACAGCAACGACACGCTTATCATGAACGCACGAACTCAGGCCGCCAATTTGGCGCATGCTCTTCGCACCCCGCTCGCAGTGATGACTGATGAAGCAGAGCGGGTCAAACTGGGAAATCCGGCTTCCGGGGTAGCCGAAACTATTCTGGAGCAATGCCAGTTGATGACTCAGCAAATCGAGTATCAGCTAGCCCGATCGCGATCAGCCACTGGCCAAATGCGCCCAGGCGGAAGTTGTCAGCCTTGCGAGGTCATGGCACCTCTGATCAGTGCGATGCGCCGTCTTCATCCCGAAAAGGAATTTGCATTATCATGTAACGTCCCCGACAAGATGCAGATAGGACTTGATGAGGTTGCCTGTCGGGAAATGGTCGCTTGTGTCCTCGACAATGCTGGGAAATGGGCAAATCTCAACATCAATTGCAATCTGAATGCCGTCGAAAATCAAATCGTCATTGATATTGAAGATGATGGCCCGGGGATGACACCGGACCAAGCCAAAAAGGCTTTTGAAATAGGATCACGCTTTGACAAGTGCAAACCGGGTTCCGGCTTGGGATTAGCTATTGCGCAAGATATCGCCAGCAATATTGGCGGTGAAGCTCTGATTGTTTCCGGAGATAATATTCTCGGCGGGCTGCATGTGAGAATTTCACTGCCAGTTTTTGCTTGAAGGCAGTTTGTCTTCGCCAACGCATAATTTCAGATCACGGGTGTAACGCCAAATTGAACATTCTGCCAGAATGGGCCTTCGGAGATAGGCTCAATGGCAGCTTCTCGGAATGTCCTCTCGCGGGAGGCTTGGAAGCTACGCCCTGCTGAAAAAGCACTGTTTGATTTGTTCAAGTGCCCGCTTCAGGTTCTGCATGCCAAATACTAACCAATTTTGTCATCTTCCTGTCGGTGCTTGTAACAAGCC
>CAWUKF010000224.1:0-4557 GCA_963922745.1 uncultured Sphingomonadales bacterium | reverse complement strand
GCTTGTCGCCCAAGACCCGGGCCGGCACAACGCGCACGGCATAGCCGCGAATCGTTCGCGCCAGCGGGACGCCGTTGCGGTCAACTATGTCACCGCGCGGCGGAACGTAGGCACTGCTCAACGCCCGATAAGGGGTCGCATCTTCCAAAATCGTGAGGCTGATCAGGCGCCCGACGATGATCGTGAAGGCGGCGAGAAAAACCAGCAGCAGAATCATCAAGCGAAAATGGGCGCTCGCAGCGATTTCCTTGGCTTTTCCCGAAAATTGCACCTTCTTGCTGTTGGCCAGAAGTGTCGTCATTCAGCCAGACTTTCGATTTTTTCGGCAACCGCACGGCGGCCGAGGTCGCGGACCAGCCCGTCATCCAGCAGTTTGTCCTCCATATGCGCCACGCGGGTGGTACGCGCCTGGGCAGCGCCAGAACCGCCGTCTGCCGCGGGATCCCTGGAATGTGTCTGGCTGCCGATGGCGCTGCCGTCAGGGTTGCGTTCCTGCGCCTTGGCGGTGCCGAACACCGAACCGATGATACCGGCCGGCTTGATGCCGTCCATCGAACTGATCACGGCCACCCGTACCGGCTTGCGCAAATCTTTGCCGCCAAGATTAGCGAGCGCTCTTTCGCCGTCCAGATATTGCGACGCCTGCGGCGAGGCATAGCCGAATTCGAGCTTGTTCCACTCCTCCAGCTGCCGCAGATTGGCGCGCGCACTGAATTCGGTTTCGAGATAGCGAATTTCCTTTTTCGTCTCGATGATCTGATGATCGGTGCGCGCGAGGTCGCTGCGCAGCGTGGCGACGCTGAGCGAGAGCGGATAAAGCAAAATCGCCACCAGAAAGACCAGGGCGAGCCACCCGATCCCCTCGAGGCGCTTGACGGCCAGCTTCATTGCTCGCCGCCGATCGGCGCGTCGGTGCGCACCGCAGATCGAAGGGTGGCGGAGCGGGCTCGGGGATTAAGAGCCTGCTCCGCCCCGGCCGGACGCACCGCTTTGGCTGGTTTATGAAAGGTGGGTGCCGGCCGTATCTGGTTAACCTGGGGAAGATGGCGCGAACCGCCAGACTTCTGTCCGCTGCGGTCGCGCAGAAAATTTTTGACGATGCGATCCTCGAGACTGTGGAACGTCACCACGGCGAGGCGGCCACCGGGTTGCAGCAGCTTCTCCGCAGCAACGAGGCCGTCCTCGAGTTCACCGAGTTCGCGATTGATATGAATGCGGATCGCCTGGAAGGTGCGGGTCGCCGGATCTTTCTTGTCGCCCGCGCGATAGCCAAGCGCCTTGCGGACGACCTGTGCCAGTTGCGATGTCCGGGTCAGTGGCCGCGCCTCGACAATCGCCTTCGCAATCCGCCGCGACCGCCGCTCCTCACCATAGCGGTAGATCACATCAGCGATCATTTCCTCGTCGGCTTCGTTGAGAAAATCCGCAGCGCTCTCGCCATCACGGGCCATGCGCATGTCGAGCGGTCCGTCCTTCTGGAAGGAAAAGCCGCGCTCGGCCTGGTCCAGCTGCATCGATGACACACCAATATCCAGCGTCACGCCATCGACATCCTCATCCGCCAGTATCTCCGCCATTTCCGAATAGCGGGCGTGGTGGAGGTACAGCTTGCCCTCGGACGCCTCGACCATCGCCCGGCCATCGGCGATGGCATCAGGATCCTGGTCAAAGGCATGAACCGTAGCCCCTGCCCCGAGCATCGCCGTGCTGTAGCCGCCGGCCCCGAACGTGCCATCGACATGCGTCTCGCCAGGGGCAATGGCAAGCGCAACGATGACTTCATCGAGCAGGACAGGAACATGGCGGGCGGCTGCAGCGGAGCTCATTTTGATTTGCCTCCGCTCTTCTGGCCGATTTCCTTCAGGTGATGCTCGACCAGCCGGCGATCAACCGGGACATCGTCAGTGGTGTCGAGCAGGGTCTGCGGATTCCACAGACAAAAGGTCGTACCGATGCCGTGGAACAGGACATTGCCATCGAGATTGCCGATTTCCTGCAGGTGCGGGGGCAGGATGAAGCGGCCACTGGCGTCGAAGCTGAGATCCTGCAGCGAAGAGAATTTGCGGGCCCCGGCGGCGTCCTTGTCGAACGAATCCCCCCGGGCGATCGCGGCTTCCCACTGCTTGTCGATTTCTGCGAGCATGTCAGCCTTGCGGCTGAGGCCGAAGCCGACCAGGCAGTCCCATTTTTCATGCGTGCCAAGGCACAGGGTCCGGCCATCGCTGCTTTCGATCAGATTTTTGCGCAGGAATGCGGGGACCGACAGCCGACCCTTGTCGTCTATCGCCGATATAGCAGAGCCTGAATATGCAAATGCACCTGACACAGCGAAAATCCCCAATCCGAACCGGGGGCAACACTCTCCCCGATCCGGAAGCGCGCGTGTCAGCGCCCTTCCGAAAACAGAATCCCGGACAGGAAGAATACCCCGATAACAAACTAGGGTTATCAGGGGAATGATGGGGATGGAAGGGGATATTAAGGGATTTCACGGGCTACAGTAATTAAGTTACTGAATTATTTACCTTATAATTTTACCATATTGAATCGCTCGCCCCTCCTTTCCACGAGCATTTTTGAAATACTCCAAATGCTCCTCATCGACTCTGCTCGCCCGGATGAATCTGCTCCTGCACAAGAGTATCGAGGAACTGGACGGCACCGCTTTTCTGCGGGGACTGCCGGGTGCCTTCCGGCCAGAGCCCGGCATTGAGAAAGTCGGCATCGGCGATGATCGTCGCCTGCCCCTTTTCAATCGCGCACCGGGCAAGCATCCCACGCTCAGTGATGACGCAGTGCGCACCGGACACCGAGTCTGCGGCAAGTGGTTCAAGCCTGCCAATCCCGCCGGTGGCGAAGGCATATCGGCCCAGACGAAGCGTCACCACATCAGGGTTGCGGTCCGCGTCAGCGACCAGTTCCAGTCCCCAGTGACCGAGCAACGGAGACAGCAGGCCGCTGACCAGCGGTCGGCGCGGATCGCCCAACGGCAATGTGGAGGGCCACAGCAGGTCCGGATCGGTCAGAATGATCACCCGCCCTCCGGCCCGGACCCAGGTGTCGAGATCGGCGAGGTCGGCAGGATCCATAGCACGCGGCTGGGCAAGAATGACGATGTCGGGGTCTTCCTCGGCCAGTTGCTCCAGACTGTCGACTGCCGCTATGTCGTATTTTTCTTGCCAGTAGCGGTAGACCGGCGCTGGCTCCGACCGGCCGGCAAGGATCGCCTCCATCGACGCCCCCTCGCTCCAGACCAGCGGCAGACTGGTCATAAGCTGGATGCTGATATCCTTCTGCAAATGGTCCGGAGGGGACCCGCTAGCGGTGCATTGGGTCAGGGCCAGCAGAGCCGCCAGGGCTGGCGGAACCCTCTGCCAGAAACCGGGCAACTAGCGTCGCTCCCGGTCCATCGGCGCATCCAGATTCGGATCGGGCTTCAGATCCGGAACGGTCTGACCCGGCAGGTTCGTCGCTGGCTTCTGGATTTCGGGCTTGTCGGCTCCCGACTCGGGTGCAGGGGTAATCCCCAGTTCGGCCAGCGGTTCGGCGGGCTTGCCTTCCGGATTGCTGACCAGCGGCGGCGGCACGCCCTCTTCCGCTTCCTGCATTTCCTCGACCACGGTCTTTTCGTCGCTGGCGCGCTGGATCACGAAATTGGCAACGCTGACCAGCAGCAACACCGCGGCTAGGCCGATAACGCCAACCTGAATCCGCTGCATCGTATCCTGACGGCCACTGTTCAGGTTCCGCTTATCCATTCTGTGCAAGCCACGGGAATACCGGCAGCCCCTTTTCCTTGAGCCAGGCCGCATTGTAGAGCGAGGAGAGATAGCGGAAACCGGTATCGCACAGGATGGTGGCGACCTGGCTACCCGGCCCCAGCTCCCTGCCAAGCGCGATCGCGCCGGCAACGTTGATGCCCGAGGACAGGCCAAGGCACAGCCCCTCCTCCATCAGCAGCCGCTCGACCCAGACCAGCGCTTCCTCATCGGAAATCCGGTATTGCTTGTCGATCGGGGCATCTTCCAGGTTGCCGGTGATCCGCCCCTGACCGATACCCTCGGCGACGCTGTTGCCTTCGGCCTTGAGCTCACCATTTGCATAATATTCGTAGAGAGCCGCGCCATAAGGATCGGACAGCGCGATCGTCACATTTTCGTCTTTCGCCTTCAGCCCCATGCCGACGCCGGCCAGCGTGCCGCCGGTGCCGACGGCGCAGGTGAAGCCGTCGATCTTGCCATCCATCTGTTGCCAGATTTCTTCGGCTGTGGTCTCGATATGGGCGCGGCGATTGGCGACGTTGTCAAACTGGTTGGCCCAGACCGCGCCTTCGGTCTCTTCCGCGATCCGCCGCGACTGATGGACGAAGTGGCACTGGCTGGAATAGGGTGCAGCGGGCACGGTGATCAACTCGGCCCCCAGCGCGCGCAGCGTGTCCATCTTCTCGCGGCTTTGCGTTTCCGGCATGACGATTGTCGACTTGTAGCCCTTGGCATTGGCAACCAGCGCGATGCCGATCCCGGTATTGCCCGCGGTCCCCTCGACAATCCGGCCGCC
>CAWUKF010000223.1:0-4572 GCA_963922745.1 uncultured Sphingomonadales bacterium | reverse complement strand
CACGGCAACAAGACCTATCTGCTGCAGGACGAGGACGGCCAGATCACCGAAGCCCATTCGATCAGCGCCGGCCTCGACTATCCCGGCATCGGACCGGAGCACAGCTGGCTCAAGGAATCCGGCCGCGTCGACTATGACAGCGCCACCGACCAAGAGGCACTGGACGCCTTCCAGCTGCTCTGCCGCACCGAAGGCATCATCCCGGCGCTGGAACCGGCCCACGCCATCGCCGCGGTCACCCGCGAAGCGGTGAAGATGGACCGCGACCAGATTATCCTGGCGAACCTCTGCGGGCGCGGCGACAAGGATATTTTCACCGTGGCCGAAGCGTTGGGGACGGAGATATGAGAGCGGATGTACAAACCTTCTCCCGTGAGGGAGAAGGATACGGAGCCTTGCTGAGGAACGAAGCTAGGCGCAGTTGGATGAGGGTGCTCTGCAACCGAGAATTGGTACACCCTCACCCAGCTACAACTGGCCAGCAAGCTGCCAAGTTTGCGCACCCCTCTCCCTTGAGGGAGACGGCCCTATGACCCGTCTCTCCCAATCCTTCCCCGCCGACCGAGCAGCCCTTGTTGCCTTCATTACCGCAGGCGACCCGACCCCTGCCGATACCGGCGCCATCCTCGATGCGCTCGTCGAGGGCGGAGCGGATATCATCGAACTCGGCATGCCGTTCACCGATCCAATGGCCGACGGCCCGTCGATCCAGGAAGCGGATATCCGCAGTCTCGCCGCCGGCACTAGGACCGCCGACATCTTCCGGATCGCTAGCGAATTCCGCCAGCGTCACCCCGAAACGCCAATCGTACTGATGGGCTATGCCAATCCGATGACGATCAGAGGCTCCGAATGGTTCGCCAATGCCTGCGTCGACGCCGGTGTCGACGCGGTGATCTGCGTCGATATCCCGGTCGAGGAAGATGAAAGCCTCGGCGACGCCCTGCGCGCCAAGGATGTCGCCGTCATTCGTCTCGCCACCCCGACCACCGATGCCGAGCGCCTGCCGACGATCCTCAACAACGCCAGCGGCTTTCTCTATTATGTCTCGGTCGCCGGCATCACCGGCCAGCAGCAGGCCGCCCAGGCCAGCATCGAAGAAGCGGTCACCCGCCTGAAAGCCGGCACCGATCTCCCGGTCGCGGTCGGCTTCGGCGTGCGCACGCCCGAACAGGCCGCCGATATCGCTCGTGTCGCCGATGGCGTGGTCGTCGGCTCGGCGATTGTCGAGATTGTCGGAAAATACGGCAAGGAAGCCGCGCCGCACGTCAGGGACTATGTCAAATCGCTTTCCGATGCTATCAGGGCGGCCAGAGAAAATTGAAAATCGAATCCCGCTTGATGAGAGCGGAATAGAGGAATGATCCCATGAGTTGGCTAAGCAACGTCCGCAACAAGATCGCATCAATCACCAAACGCGAGACGCCCGACAATCTCTGGCACAAATGCAAGAAATGCGAAGCGATGGTGTTCCTCAAGGAATATGAGGACAATATGTATATCTGCCCGAAATGCGACCATCACGGTCGCATCGGGCCGATGGTCCGCTTCGCCCAGATCATGGACGAGAACAGCTGGAAGCTGATCCCCTGGGCCAAGGTTCAGGAAGATCCGCTCAAGTTCAAGGACCAGAAGAAATATACCGACCGACTCAAGGACGCGCGCGGCAAGACCGGCGAGCAGGACGCGTTGATCAACGTCAAGGGTACGATAGAGCTCATCCCCTGCGTCGTCGGTGTGCAGGATTTTGCCTTCATGGGCGGCTCGATGGGCCTCGCGGTGGGCCAGGCCTTTGTCGACGGCGCCAAACGCGCGCTCAAGGACCAGTGCCCCTATATCATCTTCACCGCCGCCGGCGGCGCGCGGATGCAGGAAGGCATATTGTCGCTGATGCAGATGCCCAAGACCACGGTCGCCATCTCGATGCTGCGCGAGGCCGGCATCCCCTTCATCGTCGTGCTGACCGACCCGACCACCGGCGGTGTCACCGCCAGCTATGCGATGCTCGGCGACGTACATATTTCCGAACCCGGCGCGATGATCGGCTTTGCCGGCCAGCGGGTGATCGAGAACACCATCCGCGAGAAACTGCCCGAGGGCTTTCAGACCGCCGAATATCTGCTCGAGCACGGCATGATCGACATGGTCGTCCACCGCAAGGAACTGCGCGAAACCCTGGCCCGGGTGATGGGCTATCTGATGGCATGGAAAGACGCGGCCTGAATCCCCCTCCCGCTTGCGGGAGGGGCCAGGGGTGGGAATATCATCCATGATCAGATTCGCGATTTCGCATATTCAGGCCCACCCCCAACCCCTCCCGCAAGCGGGAGGGGGGTAAATGGCCGACAGCGCAAAATCCGACCATCCCGGCGTGCAAGCCCAGCTCGATCGCCTGGAAATGCTATCCCCCGGCCGCGATATATTGGGGCTGGATCGAATCCGCGAAGTCTTGCGCCGCCTCGGCAATCCGCAGGACAGTCTCCCCCCGGTGTTCCACGTCGCCGGCACCAACGGCAAAGGTTCGACCTGCGCCTTTCTGCGCGCCGCGATCGAGGCGGAAGGCCTGAAGGCCCATGTCTACACCAGCCCGCATCTGGTCCAGTTCAACGAGCGGATAAGGCTCGCTGGCAAACTGATCGAGGATGACTATCTCGCCGACCTGCTCGCCCGGGTGCTCGATATCAGTGCCGATATCAACCCCAGTTTCTTCGAGGCCACCACCGCCGCCGCCTTGCTCGCCTTCGCCGAAACCCCTGCCGATGCCTGCATATTGGAGGTCGGTCTCGGCGGCAGGCTCGACGCCACCAACGTCATTACCCGCCCGGTTGCGGCCGGCATCGCCGAACTCGGGATCGACCATGAGGCCTTCCTGCTCAGCCCCGAGGCCGGTACGCCACCCGATCCAATGGTCCGTATCGCCTGGGAAAAAGCGGGCATCGCGAAAAGGGACGCGCCGCTGCTCACGCAAAAATATGCTGCGGACATGCTGCACGCCATCGCCGATCATGCTGCAGACATCGGCGCGCAGCATTTTCCGCGCGGCGAGGAATGGGACGCGGCAATTTACGAAGGCCAGTTGCACTACAAGGACGAGGTCGGAAAGCTAAACCTGCCCCTGCCCGCACTGGTCGGCGCACATCAGGCCGACAATGCCGCGCTCGCCATCGCCATGCTGCGGCATCAGAATGCGGTCAAAATTTCGGATGCCGCGCTCAAGGCCGCGATGGGCTGGGCGCAGTGGCCCGGGCGGATGCATTTCCTGATCGCCGGTCCCCTCACCCATCTGCTGCCGGGCGATACCGAGGTTTGGGTCGATGGCGGTCACAATGTCAGCGCCGGCCTCGCCCTCGCCAGGCATTTCGCCGATTATGCCGCCGGGTCGATCGATCTGGTGATCGGCATGCTGTCGAACAAGGATCCGTCTGCCATCATCACACCGTTGCACGAGAAGCTGGCGAGCGTGACCGTGATCCCGGTTCCCGGTCATGAATCGCATGTTCTTGGCGACTATCCCGCAGCCGACGCGCCGGTTACCGAGACCACCGATATCACTTCCGCACTACGCGCGCTGACGCCGGGCCCGGACAAGACCGTACTAATTGCCGGCTCGCTCTATCTCGCCGGCGAGGTCCTGAAACTGAACGAACAAGTGCCCGACTAGCCGCTATAAGTGCCCCGGCGCAGGCCGGGGCCCAGAACAGTCCTGCAGTCAATTCCCTGCGCAAGGACAGCGGATGTGCGCTGCACTCAAAGCCATCAGCTAATAATTTGAATCAGCTCCGCGTCTCCGCTTCCGTCTCATCACTATGCACCGACCCGGCTGTCCCCAAGGACCGGTCAACCAGACCATAGCGGATCATCAGCCAGAACATGATGACGCCCGGCAGGGCCGCCACGGTCGTGAGGAGATAGAAATTCACATAGCCCATCGCCTCGATCAGCGAGCCAGCCGTGGTACCGGTGAGAAACCGGCCCAAAATGCTGGCGGCGGCGGACAGCAGCGCAAATTGGGTTCCGGTGAACTGCAGATTGCACAGCGCCGACAGATAGGCGACCACAGCGACGCCCCCAACACCACTGGCGAAATTCTCGAAGCCGATCGCACCAGCCATACCCCAGTTGCTGTGCCCCGCTGCGGCCAGCGCCGCAAAGGACAGGTTACTGATCGCCATCAGGATCAGGCTCAGCATCACCGCCTTCTTCATCCCCAGCCGCGAATAGACGATGCCGCCGATGAAAATGCCGATCAGAAAGGCGAAAAAGCCCAGGCTGACATCGTAAAAGGCTATCTCGTCATTGGTGAAGCCCAGATCTTCGAACAGCAGCCGGAAGGTCAGGTTGGCCAGCGTATCTCCGATCTTGTGGACCAGCACGAACAGCAGCACCAGTAGCGCGCCCGAACGTTTGAAAAATTCGACCAGCGGGCTGACATAGGCCTTTGCCGCTTCCAGCGGGCCTTTCAGGGCCATCGGCTCTTGCCGCCGGCTCGGTTCGCGCATGATCAGGCCGACAATGACCGCAAATAGCGCGAACAGCGAGCAGACATAATAAGCAATCGACCAGTTGGTCCGC
>CAWUKF010000222.1:0-4600 GCA_963922745.1 uncultured Sphingomonadales bacterium | reverse complement strand
TGAACGGCTGTTTGCCCGGGCGGTGGAAACCGGCGTTGCGCGCGATGTGATTGGTGATTTGCCGGATGGCATTAATGTCGTGCTGTGCGGTTCCGGTTCGCCGCTGCCCGACCCGAGCCGGGCCGGGCCCTGTTCGGCGGTCATCATCGACGGCAAGATGTTCATCGTCGATATTGGCGGCGGTGCGGTGCGCAATCTGGGTCAGATGGGCCTCAACCCCGGCGCCACGGAAGCGCTGCTGCTGACCCATTTTCACAGCGACCATATCGACGGCATGGGCGAATTGATGCTGCAGCGCTGGGCCGGCGGGGGGCGGGACAAGCCGCTGCCGGTGATCGCGCCGGAAGGCGTTGAGGCGATTGTCGACGGCCTGAACGCGACCTATGCTGCCGATGCGCAATATCGTATCGCCCATCATGGCGAAGCGACGATTTCGCCATCCGGTTTCGGTGGCGTGGCGCGGCCGTTTACCATTCCCGAGGGACAGGCGCAGCTGGTGGTCTATGACCAGGGCGGGATCAGGATCACCGCCTTTGCTGTCGACCACAAGCCGATTGCGCCGGCGGTCGGTTACCGGTTCGACTATAAGGGCCGGTCGGTGGTGTTCAGTGGCGATACGGTCAAATTGCCGGCGATCGCGAAAGCCTGCAACGGCTGCGACCTACTGGTGCACGAAGCGCTGAATGCCGCGATGGTGCGCACGATGGAAAAGGAATTTGAAAAGGCCGGGCGCAAGCGGCTGGCTAAGATCATGGCCGATATTCAGAATTACCACACGACCCCGGTGGAGGCGGCCGAGACGGCGAGGGACGGGAAGGCGAAGATGCTGGTGCTGTCGCATATCGTGCCGGCGCTGCCGCTCGCCTATCTCGACAGCTATTATCTGAAGGGTACCGCCGATGCCTATGACGGACCGATCATATTGGGCCAGGACGGGATGCTGTTCAGCCTGCCCGCCAATAAGGATAGTATCGAACAGGGGGATTTGCTTTAATTTGGCCGCTATCCCTGTGCTCCTGTGCAGGCGGGAGCCCATCTCCTGAAGTGATGTCTGAACGAACAAGCGGGAGATGGGACCCGCCTTCGCGGGGACACGAGCATGACCATGAACCGATATTGGCGTCTGAACAGCCGCCCCGAGGGCAGCGATGTGTCGGGCGCGCTTTCGCTTGAGAGCGAGCCGATGCCCGAGCTCGCCGAGGGCGAGGTGCTGGTCCGGGCGGCCTATCTGTCGATGGACGCCGGAACCCGGATGTGGATGACCGAGCGCGAGGACAGCTATCAGCCGCCGCTGGAACTGGGTACCAAGATGGTCGGGCTGGTGCTCGGCCATGTGGTCGCTTCGCGTCATGCCGGTTTTGCCGAGGGCGATCTGGTGCGCGGGTTTGGGCAATGGGCGGAGCATAGCGTGCTGCAGCCGGAGCTGGCCGGGCTGGTCAGGGTCGATGACAGCATCGCCGATATCAGGCAGCATTTTGGCGTGCTCGGGTTCAACGGATGGACCGCGCTGTGGGGTATCAAGGAGACGGCGCAGGTGAAGGCCGGGGACAATGTCCTGGTCTCTGCCGCGGCCGGGTCGACTGGTGTGCTGGCTTGCCAGGTTGCCAAGATCCTCGGTGCGAATGTCTATGGTCTCGCCGGCGGACCGGAGAAATGCCGCTGGCTGGAAGAGGAGCTGGGGATCAGCAAAGCGATCGACTACAAGCAGGACGATATTGCCGCCGAGCTGGCCAGGGTGGAAGGCGGGATCAACGCCTATTTCGACAATGTCGGCGGGCCGATCCTCGATGCGGTGCTGCCCAATATGGCGCTCTACGGACGGATCGCGCTATGCGGGTTGCTCGCCCAATATGAGGGCGACGGGCGCGGGCGGGGTCCTGAACAGTTCGACCAGATATTGATGAAGCGGCTGCGGATCGAGGGCTTTTTCTCGCCCGATTTTGCCGATCAGGGCGAGCGGCTGACGGCGGAACTCAAGCAATGGCTCGACGCTGGGCTGATCGACACGCCGTTCGATGTGACCGAGGGCATCGATAATGTGCTGACCGCCTATGGAAAATTGTTCAGCGGCGGCAATATCGGCAAGGTGCTGGTGAAAATCTAGGCGCTGACCTTGCGGAAGCGCAGGCCCCAGAGCGACAGGCCCATGATGGTCAGCGCATAGCTGATCGCCATCACCGAGATTCCGGGCCAGCCGGCAAATTCATAGGTCGCGGTCGCGAGCCAGCTCGACAGGCCGCCGCCGATAAACATGATGACGATATAGATGGTCATCAGGCGGGTCCGGATTTCCGGCGCGAGGCGGAACAGGATCGTCCGGCTGCAGATATCGACCGATGCGCCGCCAATGGTGTTGAAGATGATCGCGACCACCAGCAGCCCGAGATTGTGGCCGGCAAAGGGGAGCAGGAAGACACCGACCAGCTGGGCCATGCAGAAATAGACGCGCGCGCGTGCGGCCCCGATCCGGTCGGCGAAGCGGCCGGCATAGGGTGAGCCGAAGACGTTGACGATGGCGATGATCGCGAGATAGCCGACCGTGTCGACGCCATAGCCGGTGCGCGGGAGATGCAGGCCGATCGCCAGCCACAGCGCCAGGAACAGGCCGAAGGACAGCGCCTGGATCAGCCCGCCGAGCGGCACTTCCGGCAGCGATTTCATGATCGGCCAGAGCGAACCGAGCAATTCGCCATAGCCCGGCGGTTCGACGCCCGAAGGTCTCTCGTCCCGTTTCCGCTCCATGATCAGCGGCAGCAGGATGACCAGCAGGCCCATGCTCGCCACCCCGACCCAATAGGCCGATCGCCAGCCAAAATAATGGCCCAGCAGGCCACCACCGACCCGGCTGCCCAATATTCCGAGAGTCACGCCAGCGGTCATGATTCCGGTCACGTGGCCAATGCGGTCTGGCGCGACACGCTGGGTCACATAGGCGGGCAACAGATAGGGGGCGATGGTGAAAAAGCCGAGCAGCGATGAGGCCGCGACAAACAAGAGGAAACTGCCGGACAGCGCCATGGCCAGCATCGCAAAAAACTGGCCGATGACGAATATCGTCACCAGCTTGCGGTTGTTGATCCGGTCGCCGAGCGGCAGCAGAAACAATATGCCGAGCGCCAGCGCGATCTGGTTGAGTGCCGGAGCGAGGCCGATGGTCGCGCCGCTGACGCCGAATTCCTCGGCAACCGGCGTGATCAGCGGATGAATATAGTAGCCATTGGCAACGACCGCCGCCGACGACAGCGCGAACAGGAACAGCTTGGCTTCGCTGATGCGGGCGGGTCCATTATGTTCACTGGGATCGGGGCTGCTCATTGCGATGTGCGCTTACGCGATAAGCGCCGGGCGGAAAACAAAATTCCCCGGCTAGAGCCTATCAATTATGTCTGCCAGATCCGAGGCCTGGCCGTCATAAACCCGAGCCCGTATCATGGCGAGCACCTCTGGATCGGCGCTATCGGGATGACCGCTGCTGAACGGGGGCTGCGGGTCGTATTCGAGGCTGAGCTGGATGGTTTCCGCGATTTGTTGCCCGGCGATTTCCGCAACCAGGGCCAGCGCGAAATCGATCCCGGAGGTCACGCCGCCGGCGGTGATCAGATTGCCGTCCTGAACCACCCGGGCCTTTTCGTAGGTCGCCCCGAATTTGCCGAGCAGGCCGGTATAGGCCCAGTGACTGGTCGCCCTTTTCCCTTCCAGCAGCCCTGCGGCACCCAGCGCCAGCGAGCCGGTGCAGACCGAGGTGACATATCGGGCGGCGGCGGCCTGATCGCGCAAGAATTGTAGCGTCGCCTGGTCCTGAATCACTTCCCTGATGCCGAAACCGCCGGGAACGCAGAGCAGGTCCGCTTGCGGGCAATCGGCGAAGCCGGACGATGGCAGGATGGCAAAGCCGCTGTCGGTCTGGACCGGCTTGATGGCTATGGCCGCAGTATGGACCATGGCACCGGGAATGCGTGACAGCAGCTGCGCCGGGCCGGTGAAGTCCAGCTGGGTGATGCCGTCAAACAGCAGGAAGACTATGTGGAAGGGTTTTGGATTATCGGTCATTGGGCTGCTCCCAGATCAGAGAAATGCCCAGGCGATCGGCTTCAGAAATCTGTTCGCTCCCCGATGGGTTTCCATCCTGATCTCGCCAGTCACGAACAAGCATGATCTAGCATTTTCGCTGCAGGCAGACAATGTGTTTTGATCGCCGCTGTCGGCCAGCCTTTATTAATCGCCCGGATGCTATAGTCCGGCCATGGCTTACGGCAATTATAGCAGCGGGCAGGACCGCGCCCGGTCGCTGGCAGCGGTGCTCGCGATCCATGTTGCGGTCGGTTATCTGCTGGTGAGCGGCATGGGCATGGATATCACCAAGCGAGTAGACAGCGGTTTCAAGGTTATCCGGATCAGTCCACCACCACCGCCGGAAGCGGTCCCGGACAAGCAGCCGGCGAAGGCCGAGGAAGGGGCGGCTTCCCCCGAAAATCTGCGGTTCGAGCCGAGCCAGATCGTGCTGCCGCCGCCGGAGGTGAAGCTTCCGGTGGTCACGCCGCTGGTGGTTGCACCGGTCGCGGGATCCGGCAATGATGCCGACGCCGGCGCCTCTGACCGG
>CAWUKF010000221.1:0-4603 GCA_963922745.1 uncultured Sphingomonadales bacterium | reverse complement strand
ATGCGCCCCAAATTCGGACACTCACATCCGTTCTGTCTTGGCCCGAAAGCCGACGTTTAAGTTCAATATAAGGCAGGCGTTTCTCTAGTCCATTGTTTGAATGCACGTCGGAAATTGGTTGTTTCGGTATGGACTCAATATCGGAGCAAAGGATGGGATCATTGAACCATCTGACAAATCGGGCAACCACCATATGAGGGAAGATAACTTTCGGTTGTCTCCTCTCTCCACCTGCCCCACATTGGATTTTCGCATTTTTATGAGAAAACCGCGCCAGACAACAAAAGAATATCCAGCTATGCAGAAAAGAATGACATTGTCAGGGCTAACGCCACCCACTATTATCTTCCTTTCCCGCCAACCCCGGCACCATCAATTTTTGGAGGATCGCTAGCGTGAATCGAATTTCACCGCTTTTTTGGCTCGTTCTCGGATCA
The DNA here is from genome assembly GCA_963922745.1 of uncultured Sphingomonadales bacterium. Lineage (GTDB taxonomy): Bacteria > Pseudomonadota > Alphaproteobacteria > Sphingomonadales > Sphingomonadaceae > Parasphingorhabdus. The sequence continues at coordinate 4,166 of CAWUKF010000221.1, read as the reverse complement.
ACTGCACTCCTACAGGCTTGCGGTGCTGCGGATCAGACGGAAAAAGCCGCCGAGCCCCGTCCCGCAAAACTGCTAAAACTTGGCGCACAATCAAAACAGGCAAGCAACAGTTTCCCGGCTGTAATCCGTTCAGTACGATCAACAGACCTTGCATTTCAGGTCGGTGGGCAAATCACAACCTGGAAAGCGCTCGGCGGACAATTTTATAAAAAGGGGGCCGTCATTGCCGGCCTTGATCCGCGCAGTTTCCGCAATGCTGTTGCCCAGGCCGAAGCCCAGTATCGCAATGCAGACAGTGAGTATCAACGGGCACTGCGTTTGATCAAAGAAGATGCGATTTCGCGAAGCGTTGTCGAGAGCCGGCTTGCACAGCGCCAGGTTGCGCAGGCTGCACTGGACGATGCCAGGAAAAGCCTTGCAGATACGGTTTTGCGCGCTCCCTTTTCGGGTTTCGTCGGGAAGACCTATGTAGAACAGTTCCAGAATGTTCAGCCACAAGCTCCGGTAGTGACAATGCAAAGCAGCGCCGTTGAAGCCATCGTCAATGTTCCCGGCAGTTTCGTGCTCAATTCCAACCGAATCAACTATTACAATACATTTGTTGAGCTAGACGCAGCGCCAGGACGTCAGTTTCCAGCGGTTTTCAGGGAAGCCTCTGGTCAGGCTGATCAATCTACCCAAACCTTTGAAGGACGTTTCACCTTTCAACCGCCGGCAGATCTCGTGGTCCTAACGGGCATGACCGCCACATTGTCTTTCGACTATGTCCTTGATGGACAGGGTGTTGAAGGCATTTCCGGAATATCCATTCCGCTATCCTCTATCGTCACCGAGGGAGGGAAAAAATATGTCTGGGTGGTAAAGCCAGTGGAACGGACAGTTTCCCGGCGGCAGATTGAGCTGGCTGACAGGGTCGGAAAAAATGTCATTGCAACCAAAGGATTGAAGGCCGGTGAAACCATCGTAGCCGCAGGCGGGTCGTATCTGCGAACGGGCGACCGTGTCCGCGACTGGAAACAATAGGTTAACCGGCCATGCAGATCGCTGAATATAGCATAAAGAACAGACTGATCATGGGAATTGTGATCCTGTTGTCCCTCTTTGCAGGATGGTTTGCCTATCAGAACATGCCGCGCTTTGAGGACCCGGAGTTCACAATTCGAACGGCACAGGTGCTGACACCCTATCCCGGCGGAAGTCCCGAGGAAGTTGCCAGAGAGGTCACCGCACCGCTTGAAACAGCGTTACAAGACATGGCGGAGATCAAAGAAATCAACTCGGTGTCATCCAGCGGATTTTCCGAAATCTCGGTCGAGATGAAATTTGAAGCTTCGCCTACCAAAGATGATCTGCAGATAATCTGGACGAAGCTTCGCAATAAAGTAGCCGATGCGGCGGGAGACCTGCCACCCGGAGCCGGTCCTTCCACCGTATTCGATGAATTTGGGGACGTGTTTGGCATATATTATATCTTGACCGGTAGTGGTTTTGATATGGCTGAGCTCCGTGCCTATGCGAAGGTGCTGCAGCAGGACCTGCTCTCGGTAAAGGGGGTCGGCAAGGTCAATATCAGCGGTGAGCAGGAAGAAGTCATTTATGTCGAGATAGCGCGGCAAAATGCGGCCGCTCTTGGTGCGACCGTGAATTCAATCTTCGACCAGCTCTCAACACAAAATGCCGTCGTTTCCGGTGGCTCCGTCAAAATTGACGATCAGCGCCTGATAATCACGCCCACGGGCGATATTGACTCGGTAGACGCGATCAAGAACCTGCTGGTTTCATCCTCGGAAGGCCGGATTACCCAATTGGGCGATATCGCGCGGGTAACGCGGGGCTATAAGGACCCCGCTTCCTTCCAAATGTATTATGATGGCAAACCGGCGCTGGCGCTGGGCGTCGCTGCCGTATCGGGATCAAATGTCGTTGCGATTGGCAAGGACATTTCTGCCAAACTTGCAGAAATTGAGGGCCAGCGTCCGTTGGGAATGGAATTGCACAAATTCTATCACCAGGGGGAAGTGGTCGAAAAATCAGTCATCGACTTTGTGGTGAATGTGATCATTGCACTGGTCATTGTAATCGGAACACTTTTTATATTCATGGGGCCACGCTCTGGTTTGGTCATTGGCCTGGGGCTTCTGCTCACCATCTCCGCCACGCTTGGTACGATGTATATCATGGACGTCCCGATGCACCGCATATCGCTAGGCGCTTTGATTATCGCTCTGGGCATGTTGGTCGACAATGCGATTGTGGTAACCGATGGCATTTTGGTTGGAACCCAAAAGGGTCGCAAGATTATTGATATTGCGGGTGAAACGGTACGCAAGTCTATCTGGCCTCTGCTTGGCGGAACACTGGTCGGCATTCTTGCATTTGCACCAATCGGATTGGCACCCGGCGATACCGCTGAATTTACCGGCGACCTATTCTGGGTAATCCTTATCTCACTGCTCTATAGCTGGATTTTCGCCATCACGCTGACTCCCTATTTTTGCAGTCTCCTGTTCAAGGAAACAAATGCGGCAGATGCTTCGTCCGAAGAACAGCCAGATGGTCGCTTCATGCAGATGTTCAAGGAACTGATCACCCGATTGATCAAATTCAGAACCCAGACCATTATCGGTGCAGTTGGCCTGTTCCTGCTGTCTGTTGCTGGCTTCAACTTCGTGACACCGGGGTTCTTTCCCGCCTCGACAACGCCGCAAATGGTTGTCGACTATTGGTTGCCAGAAGGCACCGACATAGCAAAAACCAATGCAGACATGCGCAAACTGGAGAAATTTATCGCCAAACAGGACGGTGTGGAGAATGTGCACACGCTGGTCGGTGGCGGGACACTCAGATATATGCTGGTATACCAGTTTGAATCTCAGAACAGCGCCTATGGCCAGATACTCGTAAAGCTGGACGACTATGAACGATTGGATCAATTGATCCCCAAGGTTCAGAACCATATCGATGCGACTTTTTCCCAAGCCCAGGGAAAGGTTTGGCGGTTCGTATTGGGTCCTGGTGGCGGGTCAAAGATTGAAGCGACATTTTCTGGTCCCGATCCTGTCAAATTGCGTGAACTTGCCGAGCAAGCAAAAGCCATTTTTACTGAAGATGGCGGTGCCCTCTCCATCAAGGACAATTGGCGACAGCAGGTGCCTGCCGTGGATGCGGTCTATTCCGAGGTAAAGGGGCGCCGCGCCGGAGTCAGCAGAACGGACCTTGGTAATGCACTCGCACGCCATTATTCTGGCCAACGCGTCGGCGTCTATCGTGAAAATGATGACCTGATTCCGATACTCTCCCGCGCACCGGAAAACGAGCGAGCAGATGTATCCGGAATTGGAGGTATCCAGCTGGTTGGGGCATCCGGGCGTTCCGTGCCGCTGGATCAGGTTACCGACGGTGTCCGAACGGTATGGAGGGATGGCCGTTTACGCCGGACCGACAAAATATGGGCGATCAAGGCACAGGCAGACCCGGTTCCTGGCCTTCTCGCGGGTGATCTGCAGGCTAGAGTCCAATCTAAAGTGGAAGAGATTGAACTACCGCCTGGCTATTCGCTCAAATGGGATGGGGAATCGGGAAGCAGCTCGGAGGCCAATAGCCAGCTGATGGGCGCAATCCCCTTTGGTTTCGGTGCCATGATATTGGTCGTTATCATCTTGTTCAATGCGTTGCGGCAACCATTGGTGATATGGTCGGTGGTTCCTCTGGCACTTGTGGGGGTGGTGTTTGGGCTGATCGTCATGGGAGTTCCGTTTGAGTTCATGGCCATTTTGGGCGTACTCTCTCTGGCCGGCTTGCTGATCAAGAACGCGATTGTGCTTGTCGACCAGATTGACCTGGAGATCAGCGAGAACAAACCCAGATTCGATGCGATTGTCGATAGCGCCGCCAGCCGGGTCCGACCTGTCCTGCTGGGATCAGGAACCACCGTGCTGGGGGTTATTCCATTATTCTTTGATGCATTTTTCCAGTCCATGGCGGTGGTCCTCGTTTTCGGCTTGAGTTTTGCAACCGTGCTGACGCTTATTTTCGTTCCGGTTGTTTATGCGACCCTGTTCAAGATTACAGAGGATGAATCCGCCAAATTTGCGGAACCCGATATTCCAGATACTCCCCTGGAAGGAGCCGCGACATGACCCGGCGTCTTGTTACCTCGCTATGCG
>CAWUKF010000220.1:0-4611 GCA_963922745.1 uncultured Sphingomonadales bacterium | reverse complement strand
GCATAGGTCCGGCATTCGGCGCGGAATTCGCTGGCCGGAACCTCGTCCTTGTTGCGCTTCTTCTTGCGATATTCTTCCTCGATCTTCCACTCGATCGGCAGGCCGTGACAATCCCAGCCGGGCACAAAGGGCGCGTCCTTGCCGAGCAGGCTCTGCGACCGAACCACCAGATCTTTCAGCGTCTTGTTGAGGCTGTGGCCGATATGGATATTGCCATTGGCATAAGGCGGGCCATCATGCAGGATGAATTTTTTGCGGCCAGCCCGGGCCTCGCGCAGCTTTTCATAGAGACCAATTGTCTGCCACCGCTCCAAAATCGCCGGTTCCTTTTGCGCAAGGCCGGCTTTCATCGGGAAATCGGTTTTCGGCAGGAAAACCGTGTCTTTATAATCTGCTTTGGGATCAGTCATGATCGCGGGGATTAGGGGAGGCGGGGCGCGGGCGCAAGCGGGATTTGTGCACCGCGGGAACCTTCAAACAGCCTCGTCATTGCGAGGGCTGAAAGCCCGTGGCAATCCAGGGCGGCAAGCGGCACCCTGGATTGCTTCGCTCCGCTCGCAATGACGAACGGTGCGGCCCGACCCGGCAATCCCCGCGCCCAATAGGGTTGCCTTGCCACCGTTCGTGGTGAGCCTGTTGAACCACGCCTCGCGTCGCAAGGCACCCTTCGACAAGCTCAGGGCTAACGGCAGCCCCGTGCGTCACTAATCGATATTGCTAAGCCAATAGTTGCCGCGCCCGCTCGCAATCCAGCTCCATCTGCACCTTCAGCGCCTCCAGATCGTCAAACTTCTGCTCGCCGCGCAGAAAATGGTGCAGCTCGACCTCGATTGTCTGGCCATAAAGATCCTCGGCAAAATCGAAGAAATAGGGTTCCAGCAATTCTTTCGGCGGATCAAAACTCGGCCGGATACCGAGATTGGCCGCGCCGTTCAGCACCCGGCCATCGGGCAGGCGGCCCTTGACCGCGTAGATGCCATATTTGGGCCGCAGATACTGGCCGATATCAACATTGGCGGTGGGATAGCCCAGCAAGCGGCCATTTTTGTCGCCGTGGATGACCTCGCCGCGAATGGCGAACGGCCGGGTCAGCAGCCGGTTTGCTTCCTCGCAATGCCCCTCCTTCAGCGCCGCGCGTATCCGGCTCGAGGAGATGACATCGTCGCTGTCGCTGATCGCTCGCACCGCTTCGCTTGGCAGCGCGTGCGCCGCGCCGACCTCGCGCAACAGATCGATATTGCCCTCGGCCCCCTTGCCGAAGGTAAAGTCCGCACCGGTCACCACGCCGGCTGCGCCAAAGCGCTCGACCAGCAGCTCGGTGATGAAATCTTCCGCCGTTGTGCCCGCCAGTCCGGCATTGAATGCAAAGACCAGCATTGCGCTCGCCCCGGCGTCGGCGAACAACCGCTGGCGCTGATCGAGCGATGTCAGGCGAAAGGGCGGCAGATCGGGCTTGAAAAAGCGCACCGGATGCGGATCAAAAGTCGCGATAATCGCCGGGCGGCCTTCGTCTCGCGCCCAGTTCAGCGCCTTGCCGGCAACCGCCTGGTGGCCGAAATGAAAACCATCGAAATTGCCCAGCGCCAGGATCGCGCCGCGCAGGTCGCCCTCGATCCGGTCCTGTCCGTTCAGTCTGATCATCGACACGCTATCGCGGGCTTTTGCAAATCATTCAACAAGTTCGTCATGCCGGAGCCGCTGATCGCTATTCCGTGACCAGATTGCGGGCATCTGTTCCGGGCTTGACCACCAGCGGTGTCTCGGGCGTCACTTCGCCCGGAGGCGGCGCCGCTGCGGGGACCATCGGCTCGATACCCGCCTTGATCACGCGCAGCGCGTTCAGCCCCATCACCGCGCGGATTTCCGCCTCGGTAAAGCCTGCATCCATGAGCGCCTGGGTGATCTGGACAAGGCCGCTGGTGTCGAATCTTGTGGTCACCGCGCCGTCAAAATCGCTGCCCAGCGCAACATGTTCGATGCCGACCAGATCGCGGACATGCTTGACCGCCTTGGCCACGGTTTTGGGATCGGTGTCGCACATCGCGCCATCCCAGTATCCGAGGCCAATGACCCCGCCGGTCGCCGCCACGCCCTTGATCTCGGCATCGGTCAGATTGCGGTTGACCCCGCACACCGCCTGCACGCCCCCGTGGCTGGAGACCACCGGACGCTTGGCCATTTTCAATATCTCGGCAACCGTCGCATGGCTGCTATGGGCGATATCGACGATCATCCCCTTCCGCTCCATGTCGCGGATGATGGTCCGGCCGAATTCCGTCAGCCCGCCCTTTTTCTCGCCGTGCATCGATCCGGCCAGCTCATTGTCGAAAAAATGTACCAGACCCGCCATCCGCATGCCGGAATCATACAGCTTTTGCAGGTTTTCGCGCTTGCCTTCCAGTGTCTGCAGGCCCTCTGCCGAGAACAATACACCGATCGGTTTCCCGGTCCGGGCCCGGAACTCGACCAGCCCGTCGACATCGGCGGCGTTGCTGATCTTGGCCAGTGCGCCAGCCGAATCCTTTACCGCCTGGTCGAGTTTCTGCGCGTGATAGAGTTGCCGTTCAAGCAGCGAGAACCAGGTTCGTATCGGCTGCAGCTGGGCAATCGCAAGCAATGTGATATTATCCGTATCGGCGCTGTTGCTGTCGTAATTCTGGCCGCGCGGGGTCTTGCTCACACTGGAAAAAACCTGCAGCCCAACATTGCCTTCCTGCATCCGTTTGAGATCAATATGGCCGTAGTTGGAGCTGTCGGTAATCTTGCGCTTCCACAGCAACGTGTCGCCATGCAGATCGACGATCATCAGACTGTCGTGCAGCTTCTGCGCCTCTGCGGCAATTTCCGGCAGCGGCTTGCCGTCGATCATATTGGTCTGTTTCTCAAACCAGGCCGGACCGAACACCAGAAAGGCGGCGATCGCAATCGCGATGAGACCCAGAAGTGTCAGCGCGATTTTCTTCATGGCTATTTCCTCTTCAACGTCACGAAGCTGTAGCCCGGCTGGCCATTTTTCGCCTCATGATCCTCGCGCGCTGTCTCTTCCCAGACGGCTTCGTCAAACGCGGGTATCTTGGTATCACCTTTGGGCTTGCTATGCACTTCGGTTAATTCGATCCGGTCGGCCTTGTCGAGCAACGCCTTGTAGATTTCGCCGCCGCCGATCACCGCGATATGCGGCGCATTGGCCATTTTCAAAGCTTCTTCGACGCTATGCGCAACATCGGCGCCGTCGCCTTCCCAGGCCTTGTCCCTCGTGAGCACGATATGACGCCGTCCCGGCAACAGTCCGGGCAGGCTGTCAAAGGTCTTGCGGCCCATGATCATCGGTTTTCCCATGGTCATGGTCTTGAATCGCCTCTGGTCCTCCGGCAGTCGCCAGGGAATGCCGTCGCCGTCGCCGATCACGCCATTGTCGGCGCGGGCAAGAAAGAAGATGATTTCAGGATGGTTCATGGGCGACGCCTAGCGCAGTTCCGGCGGACTGCAAATTAGAAATATATTTTGGTGACATGACCCATTTTTCGGCCTGGCCGGCTCTCGCCCTTGCCATAGAGGTGGAGGTGGTTGGCCCCGTCGCCCAGCAGCGCCTGCCAGTCGTCGGCCTGGGCACCGATCAGGTTGTGCATCTCGACCTTTTTTGCCGCGAGTCTGGTGTCGCCGAGCGGCAGGCCGCATATGGCCCGGATGTGATTCTCAAACTGGCTGGTCACCGCTCCCTCGATCGTCCAGTGGCCGCTGTTGTGAACGCGCGGCGCCATCTCGTTGAAGATCGGGCCGTCTTCGGTGGCAAAAAATTCGCAGGTGAGCACGCCGACATAGTTCATTTTCTCGGCCATCTTGGCAGCGAGATCGCGCGCGGCATCCTGTTGCGCCAGTATCGCATCCGGTGCGGGTGCGCTCGATATCGCCAGGATCCCGTCCTCGTGGACATTGTGCGGCGTGTCCCAGAACCGGACTTCTCCGTCCTGACCACGCACCAGAATTACCGAAAACTCATGGCTGAAGGTGACAAAACCTTCGGCGACGCAGGGCCGTTCGGAAACCGCCTGCCAGTGCTGGTCAAGATCGTCACCGGGCCGGATCCGCGACTGGCCCTTGCCGTCATAGCCCATGCGGATCGTTTTCAGGATCGCCGGTGCGCCGATCTCGGCCACTGCCCGGTCGAGCGAGGCACGATCGCTGACCTCGGCAAAGGGCGCGGTGGTGCCACCATGATCGCGGGCAAAATTCTTCTCGGCGACCCGGTTTTGCGCAATATCCAGCGCGGCAATTGGTGGATGCAGCGGTGCCTTGCCCGCAATCGTGTGCAGCGGACCGACCGGCACATTTTCGAATTCGAACGTGATCACGTCGCAGCTTTCGGCAAAGCGGGTGAGGGAGGCGATATCCTCGTCCTGCGCGCAGGTGAACTCTGCCGAAACTTCGGCGGCAACGCTGCTCGGGTCGGAGGCATAGACATGGCAGCGATAGCCGAGCTGCGCCGCCGCCACGCTCAGCATCCGGCCGAGCTGGCCGCCGCCCAATATGCCAATCGTGGAGCCGGGAGGGAGTGTCCGCATTGGTGGACTATGCCGGCTCGTCGGCAACCGCATCGGTCTGCGCCGCGCG
>CAWUKF010000219.1:0-4644 GCA_963922745.1 uncultured Sphingomonadales bacterium | reverse complement strand
GCCGATGGTGGTCCCCGCTTCGATGGAAACCCGCAAAATATCGTTGGCTCCCAGCAGGTCAGCCTTGTAGTCACCGTCCTGCTCATCGAACAGTTCGGCGCAGGGCATCGAGACCACGTCGACCCCATGGCCGGCGGCCTCAAGCCTCGCTGCAACATCCATCGCCAGCGACACTTCAGAGCCCGTCGCCAGCAGCACGACTCTCTTCTCATTTTCCGCCGCTTTCAGACGATAAGCCCCTTTTTCACAAAGATTTACGCTGACGTCATGGCGGACTGGCGGCAACCCCTGGCGGGTCAGCGCAAGGGTCGAAGGGCCGTCCGACCGCTTGATCGCCAGCGCCCAGCATTCTGCCGTCTCGATCGCGTCTGCGGGCCGGAACACCTGCATGTTCGGCATCAGCCGCAGACTCTGGATATGCTCAATCGGCTGGTGCGTGGGGCCATCCTCGCCAAGGCCAATGCTGTCATGCGTCATCACATAGACGACTCGGGCGTTCTGGATCGCGGACAGCCGCATTGCGCCGCGACAATAGTCGGTGAATACGAGGAAGGTGCCGCCATAGGGAATGATGCCGCCGTGCAGCGCCATCCCGTTCATCGCCGCAGCCATGCCGAACTCGCGGATGCCATAATATATATAGCGACCGGAATAATCGTCTTTTGTCAATGGCTTGGTCGAAGGAGTTTTGGTATTGTTTGAACCTGTCAGATCGGCGCTGCCGCCCAGCATCTCGGGCAAGGCTTCGGTGATCGCGCCCAGCGCCATCTCCGACGCCTTGCGCGTCGCTACCTTTGGCGGATCCTTCGCCAGGCCTTCCAGATATTCCTGCATGGCGCTGCCCTGCGGCAGCTCTCCGGCCATGCGCCGCTGGAACTCGCCAGCCTGGGCGTGGCCGCTGAGCCGCTTGTCCCAGTCGGCGTGCGCAGCCGCGCCCTTTTCCCCGAGTTGACGCCATGACGTCAATATATCGTCCGGAATTACAAAGGGTTCATGCTCCCAGCCTAGCGCGGCCCGGGTACCGGCAATTTCTTCGTCCCCGAGCGGTGCGCCGTGGGTAGCGGACGTGCCCTGCTTGGTCGGCGCGCCATAGCCGATGATCGTCTTGCATGCGACCAGCGACGGCCGCGGATCGGCTTCGGCTTCGCTCAACGCCTTGCGGATATCGGCAAAATCATGGCCATCGCAGGACACAACATGCCATCCGGACGCCCGATAGCGAGCTGGAATATCCTCGCTGGTGGATAAATCCGTTTTGCCGTCGATAGTTATTCCATTATCATCCCAAAGAACGTTAAGTCTTCCAAGGCCCAGATGGCCAGCCAGACCAACCGCTTCATGGTTGATTCCCTCCATCAGACAGCCGTCACCGGCAATGACCCAGGTCTTGTGGTCAACCAGATCGTCCCCGAACAGCGCATTCAGGTGGCGCTCGGCAATCGCCATGCCACCGGCCGTGGCAAAGCCCTGCCCCAGCGGCCCGGTGGTCGTCTCGACGCCTTCCAGCTTGAAATTCTCCGGATGGCCGGCGCACGGCGAACTCAGTTGCCGGAAATCCTTGATATCCTGCAGGGTCGGGCGCGCATAGCCGGTCAGATGCAGCAGGGCATAGATCAGCATCGATCCATGGCCGGCCGACAGCACGAAACGGTCGCGATCAGCCCATTTCGGGGCCTTCGGATCAAATTTCAAAAAGTCACTGAACAGCACCGTGGCAACATCGGCCATACCCATCGGCATGCCTGGATGGCCGCTGTTGGCGGCTTCCACCGCATCCATGGCAAGCGCTCGTATGGCGTTTGCCATGTGTTTTTCGGAAACGGTCATTGCTAGTCTGATCCCCCGGCTTGGCGCGTGTCAAAAACGAAACAAAAAGCGGCGATTCGCTATTTTGCCCCCTCCTTTGATGATCCAGCCACGCGCCGTCAAGGTTCGCTTTTCACTATCCAGTGTTTACGCCACCGGAATAGATTGATAGCAACGAAACACAGGATCTTACCTGTTGGAAACAAGCGATGGAAATTGCCCATGGACAATGAACGCGTCATTCTTGCGATCGGACGCATAGAGCGCGCGCTCAGCCGCATTGAGTCGGCCAGCAGCAGATTGAAAAACGACGCCGACGCAGCGCTGGAAGCGCGGCATGAGGCGCTCAAGGCAGAAATGAAGCAGGCGATCCGTACGATCGACAGCCTGATCGAGCGGCAGGAGACATGACATGGCGCAGATGAAGCTGGAAATAGGCGGCCGCTCGTTCATGGTAACCTGCCAGGATGGCGAGGAATCCCACCTGACCAGGCTGGCAGCGATGGTCGACGGCAAGGCCCGGGAATCCGGCGATCCGGCGGGGCTCAATGAAAGCCGGATGCTGTTGTTCACCTCGCTGTTGCTGGCCGACGAACTGCACGGCGCCCGGGCCGCAAACGAGGTCGCTGCCGAGAGCAGCGCCCCTGCCCGGCCCGATCCGATGGACGAACAGGCGATGGCGGCACTCGAAAAACTGGCAGACCGGGCGGAGCAACTGGCGAACAGCCTTGAGTAACGCCCCCATCATGCCTAGATAGACTATGACGGGTACTGTCTGGCACGAGCTTGATACGAACATCCCTGAGGCGATATAACTTCCTAGGGAGCTGTCCCTGCCCGGATTGCGGACTGTTTGGCAGTCGGGTCCGATGCATATGGCGCCCACCTGACGTAATAGGCGTCAGAGGATTTTCCGGCAAACGACCAAGATGGTCCCGTCACTTTTCCGCAGAAAGAATAATTTTTTGAGTAGCTTAATCGACACAAAGAAGAAACTGCGCGAAGAGTTCAGGCGACGGCGGGATGCCTTTTACAGCCAGCTCGACACCGCCACCCGGGGACTCGCCTTCCGGCGTCCGCCCTCACCCCTCGCCAGGCTGATCGAACAGGGCGAAATTATCGCCCTGTACAGCGCCACAGGCTCCGAGGCACCAACCTCACGGCTGGCGGACTATCTGGCCGAGATCGGGAAAACCATCGCATTTCCCGTTTGTTCCGGCGATTCTCCATTGGAATTTCGCAAGGTCGATAATATCGACCTGCTCCAGGCGGGCTATCGGAATATCGCCGAGCCGGGCCCAGCCTGCCCGATAGTGGCACCCGACCTGATCATCGCGCCGATGCTCGCCTTCGACCGGTCCATGCACCGCCTCGGACAGGGCGGCGGCCATTATGACCGGACTTTTGCCCGCTATCCGGATGCGCCTCGCGTCGGGCTCGCCTGGTCGGTACAGCAGACCGATTCCGTCCCGACCCAGGCGCATGATATCGCGCTCGACATGATTGTCACCGAATGCGAAATAATTCAAAGGGATAGCCTGACGTCATGACCGCAGACCCCGGGCAGCAACGCCCCCACAATCCCCCGGATCCGCCAAACTGGCGACAACCGTTCGGCATTATCCTGATATTGCTGCTGATTCTGCTTTGGAGCGGATTGGCGCTGAATATTATCGACTGGATCAGCGATCTGAACTTCTGGCTGCAGCTGCCGATCTACATATTCGCGGGCATTGCCTGGATATTTCCGTTGAAGCCGCTTCTGGTCTGGATGAACACCGGAAAATTCCGGTCCTGAAGCGCCATTTCCCGCATTTTGGGGGAAATGGCGCGAGTGACGAGACTTGAACTCGCGACCTCCGGCGTGACAGGCCGGCGCTCTAACCAACTGAGCTACACCCGCATATGCGCCTGCATGGGCGGTGAAGCAGCGCAAGTAGAAGAGCACTGCATTTCTGTCAACAACACTCTTTCGATTATTCGACAAATTTCCGGACGAGGCTCTCCACCCCCTGGTTTTCCTTTCAACTGTATGCTCGCGATCCATCCGGATTTCCGGTGCCGGGGATAACTGGCAGCGGCGACCGGGCAGCGGTCTCGGTGCTGCGAATCATGGTAAACAGGCGGTAAATCTGCTCGAAACCGCAGCTTAACAACTATCCCAAAACACCGGTTTTCTGACGTTTCCAGGCAGTCTCCGTGCAAGAATATCATTTATGGCGCGTTTACCAAATATTTTGGTTTTTCCGGCATAGAGCCGCCATGGAATATGCAATAACAAATGAAATCGGGTGCCCGGAGCACCGCCATCGCTTCGGCCATTGGCTTGCGCGTGCGACTGCCGGTGCCGTCCTGTTGCTGGCACCGGTATCGGCCCAGGCGGCCGGGACCATTGCCGGAACCGATATCGTCAACACGGCCCAGGCCACCTACGACGCGCCCGGCGGCGGCGCGCCCGTCACCATTGATTCCAACACCATTACGATCAAGGTCGACGAGTTGCTTGACGTCACGGTCGTCTCGAGTGATCCGGGCGATGTCAACGTCGCTCCCGGGTCGACGGCACAGGTCCTGACCTATCAGTTGACCAACAGCGGCAACGGTTCCGAAGCCTTCACCCTCTCGGCCGACACCGCGAGGCCGGGAGACGAATTCGACACGACGTTCGAAATGGTCATCATCGATAGCAACGGCAACGGTGTCTATGACCCGGGCGTCGATACCATATATACGCCCGGCGCCAACGATCCCGTGCTCGCGCCCGATGAAAGCATCACGCTGTTCGTCCTTTCGACAATTCCGACAGCCGCCGCAGACGCTGACCGCGCCGAGGTCCAG
>CAWUKF010000218.1:0-4653 GCA_963922745.1 uncultured Sphingomonadales bacterium | reverse complement strand
GCAATCCGTCCCGACAAATTCGTCGACCACGCCGGACAGCGAGCCATCGCCGCCGCCAACGATCACCATCGGTGCGCCGCTCGCGATCGCCTGGCGCACCGTCGCGCGGATCTCTTCGGGATTGGTGACCGCCACCGCGTCCACCAGATTGACTCCCGCCGCCACAAGCTTCTCTTTCGCCTCGTTGAAATCCTCTTCCCCCGTGCGGGATGCGGCGTTGACGACAAGAATGGCATCCCTGGGCAGAATATTGTTGTTCATGGCCAGACAACGCCGCCAGCCGCAATTGGATGCACGATAATGGGCCACCCGATGAAACTTATCCGGGATTGGACCGTTGAAGCAGCATGGCCCGCATCGCGCATCTGTCTGATATTCATTTTGGCGCCAATGATCCGGCCATCGTCGCCGCCACGATCGACTGGCTGAAGGAAAAGCAGCCCGACCTCGTCATCATCAGCGGCGACCTGACCCAGCGCGCCCGCGAGCAGCAGTATCGCGACGCCGCCCGCTATCTCGGCACTCTGCGCGAGAACGGCCACAATCTGCTGGTCGTCCCCGGCAATCACGATGTGCCGCTCTACGACGTCATCCGCCGCTTTGCCGCGCCACTCGGTCGCTACAAGCGCCATATCGCAGAGGATCTCTGCCCGTGGATGGAAACCGACGAGGTGGCGGTCCTCGGCATCAACACCGCCCGCTCGCTCACCTTCAAGGACGGCCGCATCAATACCGACCAGATGCAGCTGATCCGCGACCGCTTCCGCAGCGTCGCCCCCGGCAAGACCCGCATCCTGGTCACTCACCACCCATTGTTCGAACTGCCGATCGGCAAGGGCAACGAGCTCAGCGAAGCGGTCGGCCGGCACGAGGACGCGCTGAAGGCGATCACCGACGCCGGCATCCATGTGACCCTCGCCGGCCATTTCCACCGCACCTATGCCGAGGCCGCCCGCAAGATGGTCGCCGAGGCCGGCCCGACCCTGGTCATCCAGGCCGGCACCGCCACCTCGACCCGCCTGCGCAACCGGGAACCGCAAAGCTTCAACTGGCTGCACGTCGGCGAGGGCAATAGGATGGAATTGCAGGTGATCGTCTGGAACGGCGAACAATTCGAGCGCGCCAGCCATGTCGGCTTTGCCCTGGAAGGCGACCACTGGCGCTCGGAAAAGCTGGCCGAACAGGCGATCGCATCGGGAGAATTTGTCGGGGCAGGGGCGTAGGCGAGCGGCGGGCTCGTAACGCGACGAGCTCCACCCATGCTCCCGCTCCCTGCGCAATACCCCGAAGCTCGACCCCGGCGCGCAGGAGGGCGCACCGAAACGAGACAGCTTGCGCAGCCGCCTTTAGCCGCGGTGATATATCCAGGCAGCCCACAGCCATCCCGCAATCAGCATGGTCCCGCCAATCGGCGTGACAGCGCCCAGCCATCGCGGCGCACCGAACGCCATCGCGTATAAGGTCAGGGCGAACAAGGCGGAGCCGCCCAGAAGCAATAGTGCCGGCCCTCTGGCCACGCCCATGATGGCCAGGGCCGCGACGGCATGGATCAACTGGTAAAGGCCGCCCGTCCGCAACCATTCCGCTTCCTGTTGCCCCGGCGCAGCATGCGCTCCAAAAGCGCCTGCAGCAACCGCCAGTGCTGCTGAAACAGCGGCAAAAAATCCGATCATCATATCTGGTCCTTTCCCTTCCCGAACACAGGAACCACAAGTTGGTCCAGACGTCACGGGTTAGTTTTGTATTTCTGAGACGGGCGGAGCAATCCCCCAAGTCCAATAATGGCGACAATGCACTTCTTGGGTAGTTGAGTTCACTGTCACCGAAATTCCTGTTCAGTAGGTCGAGACAGTGAGTGACTGGGTGGGAAGGTCACTCACTGCCCCTTGCTTGAAAAAGCTAGGAAAGGATCAGCCGCCGCGCTGCCTCCTGAACCGCGCTCGCTGCTTGCTCCTGCATCCATGGAATGGCGGCTAGGAAGGACTCGACCCGTTCCGTTCCAGCACCCTCGGGTGTTCCGCTGTCAAAAGGAGGCGCCGGCGCATATTCCAGGATCAACTGAACCCTTTTGGCGGTTTCTTCGTCGGCGAGTTGCGCGACAAGAGTGAGACCGAAGTCGAGCCCCGCCGTCGCTCCGCCGCCGGTCATCCGGTTGCGGTCGATGACGACGCGCTGGTTGACATAATTCGCTCCGAGCTGCGGCAACAGATGTGTCACTGTCCAGTGCGAGGTGGCATCATAGCCGCGCAAGAGCCCCGCTGCACCGAGAAGCAGGCTGCCAGTGCAAACGCTCGTAACCCATTTGGCACGTTCTCCCACTCGTCGGACAAACTCCACGGTTTCCGGGTCGCGCATCGCATCGACTGTGCCCATTGTGCCACCTGGCACGAACAGTATATCAATATCATGCGGCACATCGACAAAGCTGTGAGTAGCCGCAATCGGCACGCCGACATCGGTGTC
Organism: uncultured Sphingomonadales bacterium; assembly: GCA_963922745.1. Lineage (GTDB taxonomy): Bacteria > Pseudomonadota > Alphaproteobacteria > Sphingomonadales > Sphingomonadaceae > Parasphingorhabdus. The sequence goes on along the minus strand of CAWUKF010000218.1, from coordinate 2,190 downwards.
GACAGACTGCCCATCCTTGCTAACCAGCATGATATTGGTGCGTGCAATCTTGAATACCGTCATTGGGTTGATCAGGTCCATCGCCACCATCTGCGGAAAGACCAGCATGGCGATCTTTGGTGCGTCTTTCGGCAGGGGCGGCATTTTTCCTTTGCTGTCATGCGCGCCAGCCGGCGGCGCGCCTATGGTCCCTGCTGCTCCGGCTAGGGCAGCGAGTGCGAGAATCTGGCGTCGATCAATTTTCATCATTTGTCTCCAATACGGTAGGTTAGGCTGATCGTGGCGCGCCGCAGGTTGGCTGCATAGCACGTCCCGGCAGCCGGGCACGCGGCGACATAGGCCTTGTTAAATAGGTTGGACGCATTTGCGGCCAGCCTGAAGTTCGCGAAGTCGTAATGCAGTGCGGCATCAAACACCGTTGCGGACGGCACAACCAGACTGTTGGCCGCATCTGCATAACTCTTGCCGGTATGCCTGATCCCGATTCCGAACCCAAATCCAGGGACGAAACTGTCCTCGGGCAGCGTATAATCGACGAACGCTGATGCGGTGAATTCCGGCCCGGCCGGCGGCGCCAGCCCAAGCAAGGCGGGATCACCGGCGATATTTTTGATATCGAAGGCGGTTAGCGCCGCGGTGACATTCAGCGTTTCCAGCGGTCGTGCCTGGATTTCGATCTCACCACCACGAGAGCGGACCAGTCCGCTCTGGCTCTGGTTGCGCGGAAAGCCGGGGACGGGATTGGCTGTGAGGACGCCGTCACGCTCAATCGAAAAGAGCGAAGCAGTCGCAAGCAGGGGAAAACCGCGCGCCTCATATTTGACCCCTGCTTCCCAAGCCGTGCCAGTCTCGGGAGCATATGTGGTCCCGGTGGCTTGGTCGATGCCAAAAACTGGCGTGAACGAGGTTGCGTAGCTCACGAACGGGGCGACTCCGACCCGGGTCAGATAGCTGAGTCCGGCACGGAAGGTCGTCTTCTCATTATCCTGCCGGGTCGGCGCGCCGCCGTTGCTGACGCTTGTGGAATTGATCCAGTCATGCCTGATCGATAGCAGGCCAGCCAGATTGCCGAGCGCGATTCGATCCTGAATATAAAGGCCGGTCCGGCCTAGCTTCTGCTCGGTCACATTCGGAGTGCCGAGCGCTGGTAGCGTCACGCCATAGACTGGATTAAAGATGTCCAGCCGGGGTGCTCCGCCTGACCGCTGCGCGCTCTGGGTCTCCGACCAGGCATAGTCGATTCCGCCAAGCAGGACATGGGTGGTTGGCCCCGTCGCAAAGCGCACGTCGAGGTGGTTGTCCAGTGTCACATTTTCGAGCGAGGCATCCTGAAAGGAATTGCCGCGCGTTATGTACACCTTTTTAGCCTCGATCACTGGATTGCCTGAGAACTGGCCGAACAGTCCCGCATAGACCAAGTCGATTTCGGCATAGCGACCGTTCGAAACGAAACGCACTGAATCGTTCAGCTGAGTGTTCAGCGTAAAACCCGCTTCGACCTGATCGCGATCATAACGGTCGACGCTTGGGTCGGAGACAAACAGGTCTACCGGTATCCGTCGCCCATCGGGAAGTGGGGTAACAAATCCGGCATAGGGCAGAAAGCCTGTCGGTCGCTGCGACCGATCGCGCGTATAGCTGCCCCGTAAAACGAGACTTGATCCCGGTAGCGGAGTCCATCCCAAGGCCAGTGCGCCAAAGCTGCGATTATCTTCGGCCAGTTCCACCTGCGTGTCGCCCCGCCGGACCAGGGCGTTGGCGCGGACCGCCAGCGTGTTCGTTAGCGGTGCGCCAATGTCTGCTGATCCATACCAGCTGCCATATTCATCGCTACCGACCTTCACGGTGGTCAGGCTCTGGCCATCGGGCTGCTTGCTGACGATGTTGACAATACCGCCGGCGCTACCGCCACCGTAAAGGACGGAGGAGGGCCCTTTCAGCACTTCCAGCCGTGCGATCCCCTCCGCCGGCGTCGCCCAGGAAAGGAACGCACCAGAATTGGTCAGTACCAGCCCGTCCTTGTACAGATTCTCGTTGCGAAAGCCGCGGATCTGGTAATATTCGATCCGCGTGTCGCTGCCGAAACTCTGCGAACGCACACCCGATGTGTAGTTTAGCGCCTCGGCCACGGTGCGCAGGTTCAGCGCTTCGATAAAATCGTCTTCGACCACCGAGATCGCCTGCGGTGTT
>CAWUKF010000217.1:0-4683 GCA_963922745.1 uncultured Sphingomonadales bacterium | reverse complement strand
TGGTATTCAGCGGCAGGTCGCCGTCGATGTCAAAACTCGTGCTCCGTATAAAGTCAGCGACGTCCGCCTCTTTGCAAAAGCCGAGATTGGCGAGTTGCATCGCCACGATTACCGGATAATCGTCATAGACCTGCAGATTATCGACAGCGGCCGGGCCTATCCCGGCAGAGGCCCAGAACTGATCAATATCCATGGCCCAGCCGCCGCGCAGCTGCACAGGATCCTCGGGAAAGGCGTTGTGCCGTTCGATCGTGGCCAGAACGCTGGCAGCAGCAAGGCCGCGCGCTTTGGCGATTTCAGGCGTGGTCACGATAAAGGCTTCGGCTCCGGCGCAGGGCATGACGCAATCGTAAAGATGGACGGGGTCAGCGATCGGCCGGGCCGCGAGATAGGCCTCCAGCGATAGCGGGCGGCGCTGCAGGGCCAGCGGGTTCGACATCGCATTGGCGCGCTGGGCGACGCACAGCTTGCCGAAATCCTCGCGGGTGACGCCGAAGGCCCGCATATAGGCATCGGTGATCAGGGCGAAGGTCGCGTTGGGACCGCCAAAGCCATAAGGGTAAACTGCATCCTGAGAAAACCGTGAAAAGTTTGCGAGACTATGCCGGAAGCTGTCTATCTGGTTGGTATCGGCGGCGAGGCAGACGACGATTTCAGCATCCCCGCATTGCACGGCACGCGCGGCCCGGCGCAGCGCCGTAACGCCGCTCGCACCTCCGGTCGGCAAGTGATCCAGCCACCTCGGTGTGAGCCCGAGATGCTGCGTCAATCCGACAGCGGTATCGGGACCGGCCGAAAAGCTGGCAAAGCAGAAGCCGTCGATATCATCAGGCCCGAAACCGGTGTCATGCGCCAGTTGGCGCAGCGCCTGTCCAGCCCACCAGTGGGCGCTTTCCGGCGAGAAGCGCACATAAGGCACTGTTACCGGGGCACAAACGGCAACGCCGTCATAGGGTGAGGGGGCGCGGCTCATTTGCTCCGTTTCTTGAGAGCCCGGGTATCGTACAGATCGCCTGCGGCCATATTCTCCGCGACGAGATCCTTCAGGGCGGCTCTCAGGATTTTTTCCGTCGGTGTGCGGGGCAGTTCGCTGACAAAACCGATCCAGCCCGGCACCTTGTAATAGGCCATCTCTTCCAGCGCCCAGCGGGCAATTTCCGCTGCTGCATCGGCATTCGAGAAGGACTCGTCGGTCACCACCAAAGCGACCACCTCATCTCCGCGCACCGGATCGGGCGTAGCGGCTACCGCGACTTGCCTGATGGCCGGGTTCTTGGCCAGAATCGTTTCGACCTCCACCGCTGCAATATTCTCGCCCGACCGTCGGATGACGTTCTTTTTGCGATCGACAAAGTGCAGATCGCCATCGGCGTCACGCGACACGATGTCGCCGGTGTGGAACCATCCATCCTGCCACGCTTCGGCTGTCGCTTCCGGATTTTTCAGATATTCCCGAAAGAACCCATAGCGATGATTGTCGCCAGCGCGCCTGACGAGCAGTTCGCCTGGTTGATCTCCCACGACATCTCTGGCTGCATCATCGACAATGCGAATGTCCACTTCGTCAGTCGGTCTTCCGAAGCAACTCGTGCCGATCTTGCGGGGTTCACGGTGCGCACTGATGACGCCGCCGCTGCCGGTTTCCGTCATCGCCCATGCCTCGATCAGCGGGAAACCGAAACGCTCTTCGAAAGCACCATGCAATTCGGCGGGAGCGCCGGCCCCAAAGCCAAAGCGGACGCTATGTTCTTTGTCCTGCGGACCGGGCTCAGCCTTCATCAGCATGGCGGGCATGACGCCCAGATAGTGCAGGCAGGTCGCCTTGCTCTCGCGGACGGAATCCCACCAGGTTGATGGATGAAAGCGGTCAAGAACAGTCAGGCAGCCGCCCATGGTGACCATTGCGATCGTTGAAACAGCCATGGCATTCATGTGAAATACCGGTAGCGGCGTGAGCATTCGCTCTTCGCCCGGACGGAGGGAAATAAGGCCACCGACATCGCGATACCAGTCGCCCGAATGCAGAAAATATTCGTTGGACAGGACGCACCCTTTGGGGCGGCCCGTCGTGCCAGAAGTATACAGCAAGCCTGCTTCGCGTGAAGCACCATCGCCCGATGCCGCTTGTCCTTTCTTGGCTAGCGGCGGGACCGGATCGGCCGGGGTGACGGGTGTCATTGCGTTCCCTGCGGCTTGCGCCGCTGCTGCGACTTCTGCTTTTCGTTCCGGCACGACGAAGGCCGCCGCCATTTCGGAATGGTCAATCAGATATTCCAGTTCGCTCCGCCGGAGATCCGGATTGATCGGCACGACAGAAGCACCCAGACTGTTCGCGGCGAACCAGATTTCGATAAACTCGGGCCTGTTTTGCAGCAACAGACCGACTCTGGTGCCCTCGCCATATCCCGCCTCGGTCAGGGCGTCTTGCCGCACCCGAACCCTTTCGAGCATCTCTTTGTAGGTGATTTCGCCAGCGGGGATTCCATAGACCTTTGCGGTCTCGGGAAGAATGTTGAGAAATGGCTTGTCCGGCCAGCGTACCGTCGCCGCGGCGAAGCGTTCGTATATAGTATTGTCGTTCACAATCAGATCCAGCCCCTGTTATCCGCCAGCACGCTGTGCGCCGAAAGCGATTAGATATGCAAACGCATATGTTTATACATCAATTAAAATCTGTCAATCGTGTCGTCATGGGTCATGGGTCAGGGAGTCAGGCGGACCAATCGTCGAACCGTGCCAGATTTCTGAGCATTTGCACCAAAACCGCGCGGCAGGTTTCGCGATCTTCCGCGGTTGTCCCCGCAGTCACTCTTTCAAAATATTTTTCCATTGATGGCCAGCTATCGTGCAATTGGGCGCGGCCCGTGGGCGTCAGCCTCACTTCGCGCCGCCGCTGGTCATGTTCCGGCGTTCGCCGTTCGACGAGATTCTGTGAAACCATTGCGTCGATGGCCCGGCTGGTCGAAGATTGTTCGGAAAAGGTGCGTTCCGCTATCTCGTTGATCGTCAGCCCATCTTCGATCTCAAGAATGGACAAGGTTCGCAGCGATACGAGATTGATATTATTTGCCTGCAACATGCGATTTTGGGCCGCCTGCCCGAGATTCGCCTGCCGGTTTACGAGATAGGGGAGGTAATGCTCCAGCTCCTCATATGATTTGGGTGGTCTGGATTTGCTCATATCATATTTTCCACCCCATCTGGGTTTAAGCGAGAGGACAAGGACAATAGGGACGTTAAGGCATCGCGCAAATCCTCTGCGCCGATCTGGTCGAACCATTGCTCGAGAAGCGCGTCATGGCGTTGCCGGGCCGCACAATATAGTGCAATTCCTTTCGGAGTGGCTCGCACGACGAATGCGCGCCGGTCATCAGGAGATATTTCACGCGTAATCAACTGGTCGGCAGCGAGTCTGCGAACCAGTCCGGTAACATTACCTCCGGTCACCTTGAGGTGGCGAGACAGAAGCACCTGCGTAAGGCCCTCGCGGAAACGATAGAGCTGAGCCAGCACGTCAAACTTCGCCAGCGTGAGTCCGAATTCCTTTCCGAGCGTCTGGTTCAGCCGGGCAAACACATCGCCATGAAAGTCCATCACGGCCAGCCATAGCTTTGCTTCTACACCGCGCACATCTCGTGGTTTCTCGGCGACAGATGTGGGTGAATCGGACTGGGGCATCATCATCTTGTCTTGTCACAAAGTAGTCGGAAGCACAGGGTTCCTAGCTTAATGCTATCTTCCACGAACACGGGCAAGCTTTAATCAGGCGAAGGACCTGATGGTCTGGATCAGTCCGTCGAGTTCATCGCCCTCCGCTTCGCGGATTGCCGTTTCGCGCAACCGGCGCGCCCATTCGGCTGCGTCATCGCGATGGGCGATCGATTTGATCTCTTCGGTCACTTTTGCGAACTTTGAAATTCCTCGTGCGTGCGTGTCCGAATAGCCTTTGATCAGCCGTCGGCATTGCAGCAGCTCTACACCGAGCGCATAGTTGCGGCAGGCCAGCTCGCTGGCCAGAGTCAGCCATGCGTCACAATGGGCGGTTTCTTCCTGGTGCCGCAGCGACGCGCGCCGCCAGCTGCGCATACCGGCGACCAGATAGAGCATCACGAACCAACCCGGGGAATAGGTTCGCACCCTGCGTCCCTTGCTGATCCGTCGATCCAGCCATCTATAGAGTCCTGGTCGTTTCTGAAGCCAGCGGCCGAACCAGATCGGCGCAAGCCCGATAACCTCTTCCAGGCGCGGATGCATATATTCGGTCGTCTCGAACAACTGGTCTGGACGAATGCCGATTTCCTCGCCGATCCGGTTATATCGCGCTGCCCGGGTCTTCAGATCGGCCACGCGAACGACATCGTCGTACGCCATGGCGTTGGCAATATATTTTGCCGCATTGACGCTGAGCGCATAATCCTGGTCCGCCCCGTCCAGACTTACGTCAAGCTTGTGGATGGCCTCCAGTCGGTCGATATACTCGTTCCCATAGGCCAAATCCTGGAAGTCGATAACTTTTGCTAGGCCCACGCGCGCCATGGTCGCAACCTCGGGAGGGAAGCTGGTTTCTGTGCGAGCGACCAGCGCTTCTGCGCGCTGCGAAACCCGGCCCTTGGCCGCGGGCGCAATATGGGCCGGCGGAGTCGCTTTTTGCGGAGGCGCGGTGTCACCCGAACCGCGCGCTTG
>CAWUKF010000216.1:0-4691 GCA_963922745.1 uncultured Sphingomonadales bacterium | reverse complement strand
CCCAAGACAACCGTTCTCCTGCACCCACCATTGCCTTGGTCAAATGGCATATTTCCTCAATGTCTAGCGGCAGAGCCGAGCAAGTTGCAATGAACGTTGCCAGATGGATATCTGCGTAGCGACCAGCGGCAATATCGCCAATAATGCCCTGGAAGGCCGGCTCGTCGAGGCGTCCTCCATAAATTCTGCGTCTGATATCTGCCAATGATCCTATGGTCGGCACATGGCTAACTGCAATATCCGCCCCATCTTCAATCCCAAGTTTCGCCCAGGCGGCCTCGGACAATCCAGCTTCCCCTGTTGTTAGCCAGTCATTATCGACTTGATAGAGTGTTGCTATAATTTCTCGCCCCGACACAGACGTTAGACGCACGCGAGATCGGGAGGTCAGGCCCTCTGATATACAAACCGGGCAGTCGGTGCGCATGAGCACGATCACCTCGTCTTGCGTGTAGAGCCTGAGACGCTTTGATTTCAGCAAATTATGGGTTTCAATATGGTTGGCGCTCGACGTCATATTTAACTTTCCAGAGAATAACGGTCAGTCGGATCGACAACAGTGCTGTTCCAGCCCAACTCTTCTTCAATCCGCATGCGCAGGGCGTCGGAAGCTTTAGGTTCCCCGTGCACCACAAAAGTTCGGGCAGGAGCGTTCTTAAAGCCGGACAACCATTTCAGGATTTCGTCTGAATCTGCGTGGGCCGATAAAGCTGGAAGGCTTGCAATTTCTGCGCGCATCGGAAACCATTGGCCGAACATCTTGACGCTTTCGGCTCCATTCAGCAGTTTTTCTCCGCGTGTTCCTCCTGCCTGATAGCCAGAAAACAGGATTGTATTTCTGCTGTCCTGGCCAAAGGCCTTGAGATGATGGAGAACGCGCCCCCCGGTCAGCATGCCGCTAGCGGCGATCACGACCTTGGGCATAGTATCGCGCGTTATGCGTTTGGAATCATCTACTTCGCGCAGATAGGTTGCAATATCGCAAGACTGCTTGCAGACATCGGGTGGGAGGCGATGATCATCCAGATGGCGGCACAGCAAATCTGTGGCGTTAATTGCCATGGGACTATCGAGGAAAATCGGAACGATCTTTATTCTTCCGGCCTGTTTCAGTTTCCATAGATAATACATGATCAATTGGGCGCGCCCGACAGCAAATGCCGGAATAACGACTGTTCCGCCCCTACGGGCCGTTTTTTCGATGACGCTTCCAAGAGCTTCCATTGGGTCATTTTTGGGGTGGGTTCTGTCTCCATAGGTCGATTCCACAAGCACATAATCGGCCTCGGCAACGGGTTCTGGATCGAGCATGAAGGGATCATCGTAGCGGCCAATGTCACCAGAAAAGACGATCGTCTTTCCGCCCCAATGAAGCTCGGCGGTGGCAGCGCCTAATATATGTCCAGCCCGGCGCAGCTTCGCATGCCCGCCTCCCGGCAGTTCAATTTCTTTGTGGAACGCGATCGGCCGCAATTGCTTTAAGGCTGCTTCGGCGTCCTTGATAGTGTAAAGAGGTAATGCTGGGGCATGTTTGCTATATTTATGCTTGTTCGCCAGAAACGCGTCTTTCTCCGCGATGAAAGCGCTGTCTTTTAAAAGTATTCCGCAAAGATCAGCGCTGGCTGACGAGCAGAAGATTGGTCCTTCAAACCCCTCGCGCACCAATTTGGGAAGATAGCCGCTATGATCGAGATGCGCGTGGGTTAAAATTATGGCATCGATGCTTTTTGGCGAAACCGGAAACGGTTTCCAGTTGCGTTCGCGTAAGGGTTTATATCCTTGGAAAAGTCCGCAATCGACCATTATCCGGCGTCCGTCATGTTCGATGAGATGGCGAGATCCGGTTACCGTCCCGGCTCCGCCAAGACTATGCAATGTGAGCGTCATGGGATTTTCTCCTCATTTTTTGAGCCCGATGTGTCCCGCCGCAATATCTGCGGGTCACCCTGCTCGTCGACGGCATCCAATTCTTCCTGTGATAGGAGGGAACCCCGATCGATTTTGAGCAAACCTGCAGCGGAGGCGACCGCATGCGCCCAAGTGCAGCGATTGGCGAACAACATGCCAAAAACATCCAATGTGCCGCCTCTGGACAAATATCCCAACGCTTTGGTTTGGCTCGGCCCGCCATCAAGCCGCCTCAATAGACCCAGCGTTGGCTCCGGTCTCGTGTGCGAGATTATTATCCGCGGAAGATTTGTGGGAAACAGCACATGCAAATCTTTGTCTAAAACAGCATATTTCCATTCGATCTCGTCGCGCGCCTCCCGAAACCGCCCCGGTTCCAAAATGACCGTAATGGAGCAGTTTATCCCGCGTTGCCCGAGCCGTTCACGCGCCTGTCTTGCTTGTTGCAATTGATAAGCGCCGATGGCGACCAGTTGTACCTGCGCGTTTGTAGCATCGCCCTCAAATTGAATTGCACCTTTCGCCATCGCAAATTCAGCCTGTTCACCTGAAAAGAGGATTGGCACATCGCGCTTGGCGGTTACCAAGCACGCAATTTGGCCATGCGTTCGGTAGACCGCGCGCAGCGCTGCAACCGCGCTATTGGGATCAACAGGGAATATAACGCGAGATATATCTGACATTTCCCCCAGCAATGCTTCGGGCAATGTCGGGTCTTGATGCGACTGCTCATTTTTTGCGTTTTCCCAAGTGTGGGAGGTTGCAATTAATGGAACGCTGATCCAGCCTGGTGGCTGGAGCAGTTCGTGCTGGCGGCGCGAGAAAATTATTTCCTGTCGCAATGCGCCAAGCATTTTCATCGCAAAAGCTTCGTAGCTCACAGCGATATTGATCCCGCCTTTGTTACCCAAGGCCGCACTGATGACCGCTTCTTCGTTGAGTGCCGTGATAACCGCCCCACACACCGCCTCTGGCGTACCGTTTTCAGGTATGTTCACGCGGTGATGCAATAGCTCAAGCGCGCGCGGCATGTGATTGCTTCTCAGTTCATCGGGATTGCCGACACGCGGTCGCAGCTGCGGGTTGGCACGGACAATATCGACAAAATATTCATCGATCGCATCCATCGCGCAGCGTTCGCGCTGACTATTGACATCGGTCCAAATTGGCACGGGTAGGCTGGGCAGTTCGACGTTCCGGCGTGCTAGTGAATTCTGACTTTCTCTTGGCCGAGACTGCTGGTCATGGACCGCCAAAGCATTAACGGCTGTTTCCAGCGTGTCAGCCGGGACAAACAGCTTTCTAGCGCCTTCGTGAAATTCAGCTCGTGCGGCTGCATTTTCGGACGGGTTTCCCGAAAGTGGCAGGTTATGGGATCTGTTGGTTCCAGCTCCCGGAAAGCCAAATCCTTTTGTGCAGCGTGCGATAATGTAGGGAAGGGGAGCTGGATAGGCCTGCTTTGATCTAATAAATCGGCTGAGCCTTTCTTCTGCCTCCAATATCGCCATCGCATAGGCGAGAGGGTCATGACCGTCGATCAGTATTGGATCATATCCAGCGAGGCGAAGATGAGCTTCAAGCCATTCAGCCCCGCCTTCCTGGCCGATTTCGGTTCTCTGCTCAATCCGCCGGCCATTGAGGACCATGATCGGCACCGCCAAACCGCTATCTTCGGCTCGCCACCAGCGCGGAGACCAGTCGGACCCGCGCTGTTCTTCAAATGCGCCGTCACTCAAAAAGGCAACAAGGCGCTCTCCCGGCAACGGCATATGGACATATTGGAGTTCGGAAAAGCCCAAATAGCCGCCTTCTGAAACACCGCCGGCAGTGTTTGGGCCGACATGGCTCCCCAGCGGTACCGCGGGTCTTCCATCAGCGCTCATCGCATAGCTGTAAAAGTCTGAAACGAGATGGGAAAGCCCGGTCTCGCTGCGCTCATAACGACCGATTTGTGCAGGGGACAAGTCCCCAGTCAGCGTGTTGATCGCCTCTATTGCAGCAACACAGTGACCCTGACCAAGCGTCCAGGCACGCGTGTGTCCAGACAGGGCGTTGGCAAGTAAATAGCCAACAAACCCGATGGCAACATTGAGGGCGCCGCCAGTATGACCTTCAGGGTTTCGTTTAAATGCGTCTGCCGGCAAATCGGTACCGCTCATATCAACCCGGGAGGCATAGGTCATATGGGCGGTGAGCCACATCGCGGCGTTGGCCAATCGGTCGGCCGCTACAATCAATGTCTCTGCTTGGGCGGAATCGGTAAATCCTTGCCAGTACTGACGTTTTGCGAAAAATTCATCTGTACGCGCAATTGTTGCAGCGCTGTGCTCGATGACGCCAAATCCTGTGCGCCAGTCGTTTGACATGTTTTTTGTCAATGAACAGCCTCCTCAAACGTCACCGTTGCCATATGCGAACGGCTTAAATGGAACATCATTGTGAATGATTCTCTGGAATCGAGGCTGCGTAAAAAGGGCTGCGCCGCCAGTTAAAAGTGGAGCGACCGCGCTGGGTTGGAGGAGGAGCACGGTCGCCCCTGAAGAGCCGGTTTTCGAAACTGCTTAAAAACATGCTCTTAACCGACCTCCAAATTGTTTGCCCTCCACTCTTCGAAGGCACTATTCTGGCCCGGCATATATATCCGCTCACCAGCGAATGCCGCTTTTGACCGCTGACAGTCATCTTGTGCTCTTGCCGGCAGAAAGCTTGGGTTCATTGACAGCATTGTCGGCCAGCTTTTTGCTGTCTTGACTAGCAAACCCGTTGAAAAATTTTTCAAATTC
>CAWUKF010000215.1:0-4694 GCA_963922745.1 uncultured Sphingomonadales bacterium | reverse complement strand
GGCGGCGGCAGCTTTGGCGGCGGCGGCGCATCGGGAGGCTGGTGATGAGCAAGGTGAACCAGTTTACGCCGGATGATCACAAGATCGTCACATCGGCTGTCTCCCAGGCCGAAAAGTCGACCGACGGCGAAATCGTCACCATCGTGACTGGCGAATCCGATTCCTATGGTGATGTTGCCTGGGCGATAGCGGGACTGGTGGCGCTGACGGCGTTGCTGGTGATCAGCCTGTTCCCGGACCTGTACGTGAATATTATCGACTGGCTGTCCGGTGGCTGGAGCGGGGTCGACGCCCTGCCCTATTGGGCACTGTTCCTTTTCACCGCTCTGAAATTTTTCGGTACCCGGCTGATCCTGATGTGGAAACCGTTGCTGTTTATCCTCGTTCCCGCGCCGATCAAGAAAGCCCGGGTGCGCAGGCGAGCGGTATCGCTGTTCCGGGTGTCGACCGACCATCGGACGGTGGGGCGAACCGGCATATTGCTCTATCTGTCGATGGGCGAACATCGAGCGGAAATCGTTGCCGACGAAGCCATTGTCGCAAAAGTGGAACCAGCCATCTGGGGCGACGCAATGGTTGCGATGATCGATCTGGTACGGGCGGGCTCGCCGGGCGAAGGCATGGCTGAAGCGGTACGCCAGATGGGTATCGTCCTGTCCGAGCATTTCCCCAAGACCTATCAAAATCCCAACGAACTGCCCGACAGGCTGATCGAGCTTTGAGCGAAGGCAACGACGAGAATGTCGAGATCATGTGGGAAGGCCGGTTCATCACCGCCAAGCGCCAGGGCAAATGGGAATATGTTTCGCGCAGCCGGGGAATCAAGGCTGCGGTTATTCTGGCGATTGACGAGGGGCATGTGCTCCTGGTCGAGCAATATCGCGTGCCGCTGGGCAAAAACTGCCTGGAATTGCCGGCGGGACTGGTCGGTGACCATGATGACAATGCCGAGGAAGACAGTTCGATCGCGGCAATCCGCGAGCTGGAAGAGGAAACCGGCTATCGAGCCGAGACCATGGAGAATTGCGGTGAATTTTATTCGTCACCCGGCATGGTGTCCGAAAGCTTTTCGCTATTTCGGGCGAAAGGCCTGACCAGGGTTGGGGACGGCGGCGGAGTCGACGGAGAGAATATTATCGTGCACCGGGTCGCGCTGGCGGAACTCGATGCATTTGTAGCCGGGAAACGCAGCGATGGTGTTGGTATCGATGTCAAGCTGCTGTCGCTGTTGCCTCTGGCCTGAACAGCGGTTACCGCCTTCGCGGGCGCGCGGCTAGCGAAAATTGTCGGCGTAAGCCTGTATCTTCAACGTCTTGTGCGGCGTCGGAATCACAGCATAGTCAATCGCATGCTTGTCCGCATAGGCTTTCGCCGCGTCGCAGGATTCAAAGGTCAGGCGCACCTGCCGCTGCGTATCGCCGGAGCCGGCCCAGCCGGTCAGGGGATCGGGCTTGCGCCGCTCCGCCGGTTCGAATTCCAGCACCCATTTGTCAGTGAGCGCCCTGCCCGACTGCATTGCGTTTCTGGGGGTCTGGTAAATTCGTGCGGTCATTTTCTGTTCCTGTCGTGCACCGCTTCAATAAGCGCGGGAAATCGCAAATTCAACTGCTTCGGTCATCGCGTCTTTTGCTTTTCCGGAAGAAAAAATTCCCAGCGCATCGATGGCCCTCTGGCCATAGTGACGGGCCCGCGACATGGTATCGGTCATCGCCCCGGTGGACCGGATCAGGCCGGTGGCCCGGGCAAGGTCATCATCCGAGCTCTTGTGCCCGATAATCGCGTCCTTCCAGAATTTCCGGTCTTCCTCGCTGCCTCGGGAATAAGCCAGAATCACCGGCAGAGTCACCTTGCCTTCGCGGAAATCGTCCCCGGCATCCTTGCCCATGGTTTCCCGGTCGGAGCTGTAGTCGATCGCGTCGTCTACGAGCTGGAAGGCAATGCCGAGATTGCGGCCATAGCTGTCGAGTGCCAGTTCGATTTCCTCGTCGCATTCGGCCACCACCGCAGAAATCCGGCTGGCCGCGGCAAACAGGGCCGCTGTCTTTGCGCCGATGATATCCAGATAGCGATCTTCGCTGGTCTCGATCTTGCGCTGCGCAGTCAGCTGGTTAACTTCGCCCTCGGCGATGACCGCCGAGGCATTCGACAATATTTTCAATACTTTCAGCGAGCCATCCTCGACCATCAGCTCGAACGAACGGCTGAACAGGAAGTCACCGACCAGCACGGTCGCCGGATTGCCGAAAATGAGATTGGCCGCAGTCTTGCCGCGCCGCAGATCAGAACCATCAACAACATCATCGTGCAGCAACGTGGCGGTGTGAATAAACTCCACCGCCGCTGCCAGCTTGAAATGGCGATCGCCGGTATATCCGATCAGTTTCGCCGCTGCCAGGGTCAGCATCGGACGCATACGCTTGCCGCCGCCGGCAATGAGATGGCCGGCAAGTTCCGGGATAAGCGGAATTTCCGATTGCATCCGGTCAAGAATCACGCTGTTGACCTGATTCATGTCGCTGGCGACCAGAGACATGATGGGCTCAAGCGATGGCGCGGTATCCCGCCCGAATTGATGGACCGTTGCAGACATGTTGCACCGGATGTGGCAAGTCACTAGGGATAAGGCAAGTGAAATAAGACCTCTTGCACTTGCGTCCTGGTTAAGCGGGACAAAATCGTCAACGGGCAAAAATCGGGCAGAAGATCATGGACAAAAAGTTGAAGCAATATCGCGAAAGCATCAACAATATCGATGCAGCGCTGGTGTTCATGCTGGCCGAACGATTCAAGGTCACCCAGGCGGTCGGCGAATATAAAGCACGGAACAATCTCCCCCCTGCCGATAACGCTCGGGAAAAAGAACAGATCGCCCGCTTGCGTCAGTTGGCCAACGACGCCAATCTCGATCCGGAATTTTCGGAAAAATTCCTGCGCTTCATCATCGATGAAGTGATCCGCCACCATGAACAGATACGGGAAGAAGCGAGTTAGAGCCCTGTTCGCCGACGCGATAAAGCGAGTTTCCCCGATACCGTTTTGGCGATAATTTTCCGGACAATCGGCAATCGGGCAAAATGGTGAATCACCATATCCCTGATCCACGGTTTGACCGCGCCATCCGACTGATAAAGCGGTGTAAAGATGACGCTCAATATCTGATACAGCCTTATATGCCCCATCCGCGCTTTGCGGTATTTTTGACGGACTTCCACAAGCGAGCCAGATGTTTCGAATGCCCTGGAGAGTGCGGCCGCGTCTATCAGCGCCATGTTGGCGCCTTGCCCCAGCTGGGGACTGGTGCAATGCCAGCTATCGCCGACGTGAATCAGCCGTTTGGTCGGCGAAGGCCCGCCGGTACGGTGATTGTAAACAGCAAGATTCAAATCTTCCATGCTTCTTAGCTGCGACACGAAAGGTTCCGCTTCCGGCCAAAGATCGCAATAGTTTTTGCGGAACCGCTCGATTCCCGATGCGACAATTCGATCGGCATTTTCAGGCTTTTCCGACCAGAAAATGGCCGCCCCCGGATTGCCGGTCGCAGGGTTCAACCCGATCGGCATGATGCCTGCCATCTGGCTTGCCCGATAATAGCGTTGATCGAGAGCATCGGGCATCACATCATGCTCCTCCGGCATATCAACGGTTGCCCAGAACGCACCATAATCAAGCCGTTTGACCTTGCCTCCAGCCACGGGACTTCGTGCCCCGCTTGCATCAATCAGAAGATCGAAGAATGCGTCGGACGCCGTTCTTTCAAACACCGGGGTGATCCGGTTTTCGCTTTCTTCAACAGATACCAGCTTGCTGTTTGCCACGATCAAAACACCCGCCTTCTCGACCGCTTCTAGCAGAGTGGAGAACAGGCTGGCCCGGTGAATACCCAAAGCCGGGGTGCCATCGTGGCTGTTCGAATATCGCATGTCCAGCGCGCGGCGATTTTGCTCCACCGAAATTCCGTGAAGCTGATGAACCGGGCTGGCCAGCGCCTTTACGCCATCCAGCAATCCCAGCATTGCAAGGACCGACTGACCGGATGGCTGGATCAGCAATCCTGACCCTACCGGTAGGGGTTCTGCATATTGGTCATATATGGTGATATCGTGGCCGAGCCGTTTCAGGAAAAGAGCGGTGGCCAACCCGCCGGGTCCGCAACCAACGATTGCTATATTGAGTTTGCGGAGCATGGCGATTTGGTCTCAGGCTTTTAGGGACAAATTTCAGGCCAGTTGCATTTCTGACTTGGGCAATCTCAACCGTACCAGCAACCCGCCCAGATCTTCGCTTTCCTCGAGCGATACCGTGCCATCATAAATTTCCGCAACGTCCCGAACAATCGCCAGACCCAGCCCCGTGCCGGGTTTGCCGCTGTCGAGCCGCGCACCGCGATCGAAAATGCGCTGCCGATCCTTTTCCGGAATGCCGCGCCCGTCATCTTCAATCTGCAGTTCGACAAAATCTTTATCACTGGCGACGGTGATGAACACACTGCCACCGCCATATTTGGCGGCGTTCTCCACCAGATTGCCGATCATTTCGTCAAGGTCCTGACGTTCGACCGAGGCCACCGCATTCTTGTCGCCGTCGATATCGATCCGGACATGCGGATAGAGTCGGCCGACTGCGCGCTCGACCGCTGTCAGGCTTTGCCAGACCTAGGCGCGGCTGTGGGCATGACCGCGCCGGCCGACTGCGCG
>CAWUKF010000214.1:0-4728 GCA_963922745.1 uncultured Sphingomonadales bacterium | reverse complement strand
CTGCGCTTGCCCGCGCCACCCTGGCTTCTTCGAGTGCTTGATCAGCCTCTGCCAGCTCGACCTTTTGATTGCTGCCAAGCGCCAATTCTCCGACCACATCAAGATCATCGCCATTGCCACCCCAGAAAGAGGCCAGAGCGTCGCGCGCATTGCTCAACTTTGCCCGAGATTGTTCTAGCGCGATCTGGGCCTGCGCCACTCGTGCCGCAGCCCGCGTTTCTACAAATAACGGGTCCTTGTATCCGCGCACCCGCCGTAAGGCTTCACTCTGCAATCCCTCTTCAATGGATAATTGCTGCTTAGCGATGGCCTCGATTTGCTGGGCTATTAAAATATCCAGAAACGATCGCTGCACAGCTGCGGCAAGTTCCAGCCGGGTGACTTCGGCAGAGGCACTGGCCACACCGATTTCCCGTTCAGCCAGAGCGACGCGCGCAGCCCGTTTGCCGCCGCGTTCAATAGGTTGATTATAGGTGGCGGTAACCTCCGCGCGGCGCAGCACGCTATAAGGACCAGTGCCGACGAAATTCTCTGCTTCTACGGTAACCGATGGATTGGGACGAACGTCAGCTTGTATCTTGCCTGCTCGCGCTGCTGCAATTGCCGCGTCCTCGGCGCGCAATAGCGGCGCTGCATCGAGCGCTTTTGCAACAGCCTGATTGAGCGAAACGGTCTCCGCAAGGCTTGGTGCACCGGTCACAAGCAACGCACCCGCCAGAAGGGCGGCACGTGAATATCTTAACATTTGTTGTAAACTCCTGATCCATAACAATTACAGCGCGCAGAAAACTGCACGCTGCGGCTAATAGATCAGGCTAATGGTGGCTCAATTGGGGGTTTTTGTGTCACAGACCGCATAAATCCAGGAGCGGACGCAAAGACCAAACCGCGATCATCATATGTGGTGGCTTCAATTTTGCTGTCATCAACCTCGACTGCCGTAGGCGAAAAATGCTGATGCGTATCACCTTTTAGATCGCGGCTATCATCTCGCTCACTGGAATCGCTGCTCATCGCAATGTCCAACTCCGCCGAGGATATACTACTATCGTGGTGATGGTTAAAAGCGAGACTGGCACTGTCGTGATCGTCATGATGATCAACCAATCCCGGACCAGCATGAACACTCCCGAAAACAAGAGCGATAGCTATCAACATCAGGAATAATCGAGCGAACATTTTGGTGCCACTAGCAACGGACCTGTTGAATCGCAATAAATATTAGAGATGCCGAACCTCCCTGCGATAAATATACGCTTCAGCCTTCGATGAAATAGCTCAAATGCTGGTCCAATGCGTTCTCTGGACACACAGGTTTGGCTGTGTCCAGTTTTTGCGCTCTTGCACCAGCGATGTAACCGCAAATGGCGGTCGCTCTGTTCTGGCGGCATTAATTGGATCGCCCAAAACACCCGACGTTTTTGGGGAGCATTCAAATGCAAGCTCAATGTCCGGATATGGGAACCATTTTGAAAGGCTGGAACGACTTGGATTGGGTGGGTAGGAGAATGACCGGCTTTGAATGGCTGAGGGGGAAAGCAGACGTAAAGCGAACATTCTTGACTCGCAAAATAGCTGCTCGGCAAACTGGCCTGCACGTTCAGACTGACCAATTTTGCGCAATTCGATCGGCAGTTTGCAACGCAGCAACCCGACAACGGATTGCAACCGACCGCTTAAGGGAATTTCGATCTGGTTCTTGAACCACTGGAATTGGCTGGATTCCCGCCAATCACTTGCTCTATCACTGGCGCAAGAGCCTTGAACAATTGGGCCGGCAGAGCGCTGGTAAAGCTGTACTGATCGGCTTCAGGTCCTTCCACATAGGCAGTGACTGTCCCAAAGAAGCGGTCTCCAGCGAAGAAAACGAAGGTAGCGGTCCGGGACCTTGCATCCGATCCCATGCTCCTCCCGCCGCGCCCGAAGCGGTGTTGGCGATTGTCGCCCGTCCCTGTCTTGCCGCCAATTTGCAAAAGCTTGCCGTCGGCCCCCTCAACTGCATCATTGGCGCGCCGGGCGGTGCCGTTCTCGACCACGTCTATCAAGCCCAGACGAACAACTCTGGCAATTTCCGGTCGCAAAACCCTTGGCCCAACCGCTGGCGCCGCTTTCAACACCGTTTCATAGGGCGAACCTTCAGCAAAGCGCAGCCGGCTGATACGCACGACGGGATAGCGATAGCCAGTGCTGATAATAACCCCCATCAATTCGGCAAGCGCGTCCGGTCGATCGCCTGACGTACCAATTGCCGTGGCATAGGACGGGATGAGGGCACCGAAGGGATAACCGACCCGTTGCCAGTCCTTGTGGATCGGCACGAACGCATCGCGTTCCAGCATAATCCTGATCCGGGTGTTCTGGCCCTTGAACCGGTTCGGTTTCAGCAACCATCGGTAAGATTCCTGTCGCACGTCCGCGCCTGCGTCGACAATGCTGTTCCAGTCCGCCTTGGGATGCTCATAGAGATAGCCTGCAAGCCACAACTCCAAAGGGTGAATGCGTGAGATATAGGAACGGTCAGCAAGGTTGAGCCGATCCGGCGCATATGTCTCGTAGAGCTTGCGCATCGCTGCATCACCGGTGACCTTGCTGGCCGACCACCGGTTGATGAAAGCCGAAAATGCCTGAAAATCGGCCTTTGGCCGAACAGTGCGATAAGCTGCGGAGAGGCGAGACGGCACGAATTTAGCCCGCTCGGCAATATGGCGTAATATGCCCGGTCGATCGAGTTTCCTGTAATCTGGCAGGAAGCGGTCAAGAAACTGGCGTCCCTCCATATCGATGAATCGCCTGAGATATTCCTTGCGCGCCGGATGACCGGGATCATCGAGTATCCCCTCCGTCCCCGGGATTTGGGCGATGTGATAATCGACGATGTCGCGCATGATCCGGATGAAAATGAGGTTCACGCTTTGCTGCAAGCCATAAGATACGCTCATATACCCGCCATGACGCCGGTTGAAATTGGAGAAGTGGTGGAGCCCGCCTGCGGTGAAGAAGCGTTCTCCCGAACTTGCCGAATAGCGTTTCTCCATTGCTGCTTCGAGCATTGCAGGAAGGCCCTTGTCTCCCGTGTCGAGTAGCTGGCCGGCGACCCATGCGCTCAGAGGGTCGCCGTCCGCGACCATCGCCTTCAACTGCGGGGTGGGACTCTTCCGGTGCTGTTCATAAACTGTCGCAATAATATTCAGATATGTGATGAGCGTTCGGACCTTGGCCGTGGACCCGAGTTCTAGCTTGGTGCCGACATTGACATCGAGCGGCTGGTCAAGGCTGTCAGTCTGGACTCGCAGATAATTCGCTTTCTGCCCGCGCTCATAGAGTGTGAAGCTATAGTTCACCCGTGCCGCTTTCTTGGGCCCCTGCAGACCGAAGCCCGATAGGCCAAGAGCAGAGAGGTTTTTGGGGTCGCTCAGACGGCGGAGTATCTTCGTCGACTGCTCTTGCGCACCGGCGTTCAGCGTTGTCTCTACCGTCAGGTCGAGACGGTGAAGATCATAGAAGGACGGAACAGAAATCAGATGCGCCAGTTCGTTCCGTATCGCCGTCGCCGCCTTCGCGGTGGCTGGCGGCAACGGCTCCGGAACCGGAGCAACCTCATTGAAATGGAGCCGCGATCTGGCTGCCGCCTCGGCAAGTTCAGCATCGACATGACCAGATGCCGACATCAGACGCAGATAGCTCTCGGTCAGTGTCTCCAGATCCTCGCGACCTTTGCCCAGATAATAGCCGGGGCGGCGTTGCGCGATGACAAGGCTGAGAACCTGCTTGAGCGCGAGCCCTTTGCTGCGAAGGTCGGCTCCGGCTTTGGCGGGGCTATTCAGCAGCCGGTTGACCTTCGCAAAATCCTCACCGTACCAAAGTTCCAGACCGTCCCCGATACCGATGACTTCACCATGCTTGGGGAAGCCGGCCAGCGGCATCATGTTCAACGCATCGACCAGAACCTGCTGACGAAATGCAGTCGTATTCGTGCCGGCATTGTATGCTCGTATGCTGGCAGATAGCATTTGTCGCAGTTTCTCGGGGCCATCGGCAGTCCGGCCTCCCGGAGAGTGACGCAACTTTTCCATTTGTGTGGCTACGGTGCTGCCGCCGGGGCTTGATCCGTCCGGGCCTCGCGAACCGAACTTGAAAAGCGCAAGTCCGAACCGTTCCCATTCAACTGCCGGATTGCGGCGGGGATATTTGGTATCGAGCAATTCGCGGTTTTCCACGAAGAGCAGGCTGGCAACCACCGGAGCGGGAACGGCCGCATAGGATGGGTAGAAAGCTGCGGGCTGGCGGAAGGTGAAATATGGCTTGCCGCCCGCCGCAAGCAACGTCATCCCTGCCGATGTCTTCTCCCGATAAGGCGGAAAGCCACCCAGATTCTGGAACGCTCGAAAGGCGCCAGATGTACGGGCCTGCCGCTCAACAACGAACCCGTTCTTGACCAGCGCCGCAGTGAAATCCTGCACCCGGGTGTATCCCAAACGTTTGTCGAATGGCCCATCTTCGGGAAATATCAGGTCTTTATTCGGTCCATCCTCAACTTCGAAATCCATTCGCTGAGCCCACTGCGATAGGACAAAAGACTGAAAATAAGAGGTTTTCAATTCAAATATCACGAGTCCGATGAGCAGAATTATCTTGAATATAGTTGCACGCCTCAACCGAAAGCGCCTCATTGTCTTTGCTTTTGACGTGCAGAAATCAGCGATTGACTGCACAAATGGCTGTTTCAAT
>CAWUKF010000213.1:0-4728 GCA_963922745.1 uncultured Sphingomonadales bacterium | reverse complement strand
GCTCAAAAGATATTCACGCACGTGATAGTGAGTATTGACATTCCGATAATTGGTGGCGTAAACGCAGTCCCAGTTGGTGACGAAGAGCACTGGCTTGGAGGAGAGGTTCAAATGAAAGCTATATTTTTCGCGTCTGCGTCAGCAGTCGCCTTGTTCGCGCAGCCCGTCTTGGCCCAGCCGACCGAAACATCCGCTGACAGCACCACAAAAAATCAGCAACGGGGGGACAAGGAAATCGTCGTCACTGCGACCCGTCGCACCGTGCGACTGCAGGATGTTCCGCTCAGCGTTACGGCATTCGCCCAGGAGGATCTCGATGATCTGGGGGTCGTCGGGTTCGAGGGCATCGCCCAGAATACGCCGGGCATCGTCGTCAATCGCCCGACCCAGAACTTCAACAATTTCACCGCCCGCGGCATCAACACCAACGGCTATAGCGCCGGTTTGCAGAGCGCGGTCGCCATCTATGTCGACGAGCTGCCGATTTCGGCCAACGGCAACTCGACCATTCTCGACCCCAATCTGTACGACGTCGAGCGGGTCGAATTTCTGCGCGGACCGCAGGGCACATTGTTCGGTTCGAACTCGCTTGCCGGCGCGATGCGGATCATCACGAAAAGCCCCGATCTGGACGAGTTTCAGGCATCCGCCAGCGCCGACATCGGCCTGACCGGATCCGATTCGATACGCCAGCGCTACAACGCGATGATCAATCTGCCGATCATGACCGACGAGCTGGGCTTGCGGGTCACCGGCTATTATCGCAACGAGGACGGCTGGGTCGATAATATCGGCACCGGCATCAACGATTCCAACAGTCTCGAGGCCTATGGCGGCCGGGCCATCCTGCTGATGCAGCCGAGCGACCGGATGAAGGTGAAGCTGCTCGCCTCCTATGAAAACAGCAAGCCTGCGGATTCGGGGCTGACCAATCCGAATCTCGGGAAGTTCGTGCGCAATTCCGATCGCCCCGACCTGTTCCAGGGCGAGCTCACCAATTTCAACGCCACGATCAACTATGAATTCGATTTCGCCGAGCTGATCAGCTCGACGACCTTGTCGACCTATGACGCATCCTTCTATGTCGATCTCGCCGGGACTTTTGCCCAGGCTTTCCCCTTTGCGCTCGACGCCTATGGCTATGATGACCTGTTCGTCCAGGAAAGCCGGCTGGTCTCCCGCACCTCGGGTCCGATCGAGTGGGTGGCGGGTTTCTTCTATTATGACAAAAGGCGTTCGGTCGATTTTGCCTATCGCTCGACACCCGAATATCTGGCGACACGCGGGCTGTCCGGACTGCCGGATGAATATTACCAGCGCTTCAATTCCTATACCGACCAGAGCGAGATTGCCGGTTTCGGCGAGTTGACCTACCGCTTCAGCGACAGCTTCTGGATCACCGGCGGGCTGCGTTACGGCAGTACCGAGGTGCAAAGTTTCACGCGGGGCGGCGGCTATAACAGCAATTATCTGACGCTCGCCTTTTTCGGTCTGCAGAACCTGCCGGTGACGATCACCCCGATACCCTATGCCGAAGGGCTGAAGGTCAAGGATGATCGTGTGTCCTGGAAGGGCAGCGTGTCCTGGAAGCCCAACAGTGACCTGACCACCTATGCCACCGTCTCGACGGGCTTCCGAACGCCGGTCGTCAATGCCCGGGCCGGACTTGTCAGCACGATTGATCCCAATGATGTCGTCATTCCCGACGGCGCCAAATCGGACAGTGTTACCAACTATGAGCTTGGCCTCAAGGGCAGCTGGCTCGGTGGAGACCTCACGGCGAACCTGGCCGCTTATTATATCGACTGGAAGAATATTCAGGTTCAGGCCAACCGCGTCTCCGATTCGATCCAGTTTGCGACCAATATTGGTGGCGCAGAGAGCTATGGTCTCGAATTCGAGTTTCTCGCAAGGCCGATCGCCGGCCTTAGCCTGGCGGTCAACGGATCGTTTAACCGGGCAAAAGTCACCGAACTGTCCGCTCTTGAAGCGGCGATTTCGGGTGCCGTAAAGGGTGTCCGGCTGGCCTCCCCGCATTTTCAGGGATCGGGGACCTTGCGCTATGACTTCGCGATCGGCGGCGGCAACAATGCCTTCGCTGCCATCAACGCCTCGCACGTTGGTTCCTTCCCGAACCAGTTCCCGAATGTGCCCGGTAATCCCAATGCGTTAAGCCCGACCTATGATTTCACCGAGGCATGGACCAACGTCAATCTGTTTGCCGGGGTCAAGCTGGGATCGCTTGATCTGACCGCCTATGTCGAAAATGTGTTTGATGACTCATCGGTCACCTATGTCCATCCCGAAGCATTTCTCGATGGTCGCTACGCGCGCCTGCGGCCACGCACAGCAGGCATCCGCGCGAACTATCGCTTCTGAACAGGTACCGAGCATGAACATAAGGATGATCCGCAGGCTCTTGCCGCTCGCTCTGGTCGCAACGGCTCTGTGCCCGGTGCCTTCGGCTGCGTCGACCGGCCCGGTGGTCGAGGCGCCGGCGGGCACGGTGGAGGGAAGAACGGTCAAGGGGATGCGCATCTTCAAGAACATCCCCTACGCAGCGCCGCCGGTCGGCAAGCTGCGCTGGGCACCGCCGCAACCGCATGCTCGCTGGCAGAATGTGCGGGACGCCACCAGTTTCGGCCCGGCCTGTATGCAGCCTAAGCGAACCGCGCCCAGCATTTACGGCGGGGATCAGCCGGCGATGAGCGAGGATTGCCTGTCCCTCAATATCTGGGCCCCGGAGGGTGCGAGCAATTTGCCGGTGTTCCTGTGGATCCACGGCGGCTCGCTCACCAGCGGATCGGCGAGTGACCCGCTCTATGATGGCAGCGCGCTTGCGGATCGTGGCATGGTGGTCGTTTCCATCAACTACCGGTTGGGAGCGCTCGGCTATCTGGCACATCCGGCACTGAGCGCCGAGTCTCCGGACAATATATCGGGCAATTACGGACTGCTCGATCAGATTGCGGCACTGGAGTGGGTGAAGCGCAACATCGGCGCCTTTGGCGGAGATGCCGGCAATGTCACTATCGCAGGCGAATCCGCCGGTGCGCTGAGCGTCATGTATCTGATGACGGCCCCGGACGCGCGCGGCCTGTTCCACAAGGCGATCGCCGAGAGCGCCTATATGGTTTCGGCCCCGGCGCTGCGCGAGAAGCGCAACGGGATGGTTCCGGCGGAAGACCAGGGCGTCGATCTTGCGCAAAAGCTTGGCGCGGCGAGTCTTGCTGCCCTGCGCGCGATGTCGGCCGAGGAGATCGTAAACAAGGCACCTGCGAACGGTTATTTTCCTTTCCCCGTCATCGACGGCAAGACGGTGCCGCGTCAACTGGTCGAAAGTTTTGACCGCAACGAGCAGGCGCCGGTCCCGATTCTGGCGGGCTTCAATGCTGGCGAAATTCGTTCTCTGCGCTTCCTGCTGCCCAAGGCGCCTGCCGATGCGGCGACCTATGAAGCGGCGATCCGGGCCAACTACGGCGAATTTGCCGATGCCTTTCTGGCGCGCTACCCGGCGAAGAATATCGACGAAAGCATGCTAGCGGCGACGCGCGACGCGATGTACGGCTGGACCTCGGAGCGTCTGGTGTCGAACCAGGCCGCACTGGGTCAGCCCGCCTATTTCTATTTCTTTGACCATGGCTATCCGGCGACCGAGCAGTGGAAGCTGCACGCGTTCCACGCTGCGGAACTGCCCTTCGTGTTTGACACCGCGGGCAAGACGCCGCCTTTATGGCCCGAGATTCCGAACAAGCTGGTCGAGCGCAAGCTCACCGAGGCTATGGGCGATTATTGGGCGAGCTTTGCCCGCGACGGACAACCGAGGGCGAAGGGCCAGCCCGACTGGCTGCCCTATTCCGAGGACAAGGCGTTCATGCATTTTGCCGGCAAGCCACACGTCCGTCACAATCTTTTGCCCGGCACAGCGGTGCTGCACGAAGCCGTCGTGTGCCGGCGGCGGGCGGCGGGCACTATCCCCTGGAACTGGAACGTGGGGACCATTGCACCGCCGCTGCCTCCCAAGGTCGAGGGCTGCCAATGATCGACGGTTCAATGCAGGATTATGCACTGACGCTCGACAAGTTTCTCTCCCACGCTGCAAAATGGCACCCTCTCGGCGAGGTGGTGTCGGCAGCGGCGGACGGAACGATCGAGCGGATCAGCTATGCCGCGCTTCATGATCGGGCACGCATGGTATCGGCCGCTCTCCATCGTCTGGGCGTGCGCCGGGGCGACCGGGTGGCGACGCTGGCCTGGAACAGCCAGGGGCATTTCGAAAGCTGGTACGGGATTATCGGCATGGGTGCCGTCTGTCATACGCTCAATCCGCGACTGACCGCCAGAAATCTGGGGGCGATGCTGGCGCAGTCGGAGGCGCGCATATTGCTGGTCAGTCCCGACCTGTTGGCGCTGGCGCAGTCCGCTGCGGCCGAAGGCGGATCGATAGAGCATATCCTTTTGCTCGACGACAACGGCGCGGCGACCGGCGCAAGCGACGGCCTTTTCGACATCGGCTCGCTCGAGGCCGCGATGACGGCGGAGGGGCCGGATTTCGAATGGGGCGGGTTCGACGAACATAGCCCGTCAGGGCTTTGCTTTACCTCTGGCACCACCGGTGCGCCAAAGGGAGTCACCTATACGCATCGCGGTTGCTATCTCCACACGATGCGGCAGCTCAGCGCCGATGTCATGGGCGTCCGGGCGCATGATGCGGTGCTCGCGGTCGTG
>CAWUKF010000212.1:0-4784 GCA_963922745.1 uncultured Sphingomonadales bacterium | reverse complement strand
TCGCCTAGCATTTTCGTGCCTTTTGGCGAGGGCGAGAGACTGTATTTTGGCAATGACCAGTTGCCGCTTGTTAATTGGGCGATTAAACAGGATTGAGTATCGAATCTCGATCCTCGCTCGCGCAGAGCGCAGCCGAGACACGATGGAACTATCAGGCTTCCCGATTTCGCTCGCAGCGACGGGGAAGAGCAAAGGATATAGAATGTCAGAACGCGTCACCATTTCCGTCAAGGATCATATCGCCGATGTCCGCTTCAACCGGCCGGACAAGATGAACGCGCTCGACGCCGAGCAGATTGATGCGATCGTAGAAGCTGGAGAGAATCTGGCGGCGATGGACGGGATCAGGGCGATTGTCCTGTCCGGCGAGGGAAGGGCGTTCTGCGCCGGGCTGGACATGGGTGCCTTTGCCGCGTCGGCTGCGGCTGCTTCGGAATCCGCCAAGGACGGAGAAAAATCACCGCTGGCCAGCAGCCTGACCGAACGCAGCTTCGGCAATGCCAACAAATATCAGCATATCGTGCTGCTGTGGCGGAAACTGAAAGCACCGGTGATCGCCGCCATTCACGGACCGTGCATTGGCGGCGGGCTGCAATTCGCCAGCGCCGCAGATATCCGCGTAGTCGCGCCGGATGCCAAGATGTCGATCATGGAAATGCGCTGGGGCCTGATACCCGACATGGGCAGCTTCACCACCTGGCGTAATTTTGTCCGCGACGATATCCTGCGCGAGCTTACTTATACCAACCGGATTTTTACTGGCGAGGAAGGCAAGGAGCTGGGTTTCGTTACTCATCTGTCGGACAATCCGCATGCCAAGGCTATGGAGATCGCTCGCGAAATCGCCAGCAAGCATCCGCAGGCAGTGCAGATCGCCAAGGACCTGATCAACAAGCTTCCCGATATGAACGAGGACGAGATCCTGATGATGGAATCGGTCGGTCAGGAAAAGGTCAGCCGCACCCCCAACCAGGTCGAGGCGGTCATGGCCTTCATGCAGAAGCGGACCGCAAACTTTACAGATTGAATGGGGTTTGTAGTTGAATAGCGTTCGTTCTGAGCTTGTCGAAGGACAGCTCGGGTCTGTAGCAGCACTTCGACAGGCTCAGTGCGAACGGAGAGATTGGGGGAAGCGGCTAGCCTGTCGTCCGCATCTTCTCCAGCTCGGCGACCACCTCGGCCCGTAGCGGCTTGCCTTCGCCATCCGTCCGGCACACGATCACGGAATCGCAGGTGGCGATACACTGACCGTTCTGGAACATCGCCTGCGCGATCACGTAGCTGGATGTGCCGATGGTGCTGACCCCGGAACTGACCTCGACATCGTCCGGATAATGACCTTCGCGGAGATAGTTGATCGTCACCGCTGCCACCATGCTCCGCTCGTTCCGTGGCCGGTCGGCCCACGGCCGCAGATCGCGATTAAGCCGCACCCGGGCATTCTCGAACATCGAGGCAAAGGCGACATTGTTGAGATGCCGGTTCGGATCAATATCCTGAAACCGGGTCTGCATGACGACGGAGACGGGATAGTTGGCGGCGATCAGCCGCCAGGGTTCGGGACGCGCCATCGCGGGTCAGCTCATCTTTGCCACAAGATCTTTCTGCAGCGTCTTGCACAGATAGATATACATGCCCCCGGCCACCAGGAAGACGCCGACAATATAGATCATCGACCAGCGCAGGCCCTCGGCGCTGGCAGTCGTGCAGACCGCCGCCTTCGCCGCGCCCAGGGTCGCGATCAGATCTTCCGGCCGCCCCTTGCAGATCTGGCCGGTCAGTTCGGCAGCAAATGAGGAGCTGGCAAGATGGCTGTTCATCAGCAAGTCACTGACGATGCCCATGACCAGCGGACCGCAACCATAACCGATCAGGTTGACGATGAACAGGAACAGCGCGACCGCAGTCGCTCGCGACTGTGGACTCGCGACGCCCTGGCAGATTGTATATTGGGCACCCAGATAGCCGTAATGCAGGATCGCGGCGCAAAGCAGTACGGCGAGTGCGAAGGGCACGCTCGCGGTTGTAAAGCCGATCCAGTAGAGTGGCACGCAGCCGAGCAGCATGACGCCGGGCAGCCAGGCGACGACATTGGGATAGCGACCGCTCATCTTTTCGGTCAGATATCCGGTAAAAAAGGCACCGAAGGAGGCTGCGAGTCCCAGTGGCACCGCGATCTGCAGCGTTACTTCGGAGATCGAAAGGTCGTGCGCACGCTGGAAAAAGGCGACCTGAAAATTGCTGATGCCATAGCCGACAAAGGCGACCAGCGCTGCGGCAATCATGTTGATCCAGAAGCTTCGCTTCGAAGACAATTCGCTGATCGTCTCGCCAATCCCCATTTTCCGGGGTTTGTTAGCCGTGGGCGGATCGGCATAGCCACGCGGTGGTTCCTCAACCGTGAACAGGAAGATCAGTCCGAATACCACCCCGGGTATGCCCAGCGCGAGAAACGCTTCCCGCCAGGAGAACATTTCGGTAATCGGCCCGCCAAAGGCGTTGGCGAGGACGCCGCCCAGCGTAATGCCCATGGTATAGATGGCGATCGCGCGGGCGCGGCTGCGCGGCGGAAAATAGTCGGAGATAATCGAATTGGCCGCGGGTGTCAGTCCGGCTTCCCCGATGCCGACGCCGATCCGGAAAACGAGCAAGGCAATGAAGCTGCCGGCGATGCCACACAAGGCTGTCATCAGCGACCATAATATGACGCTGGCAGCGATAATCCTGACGCGGTTCATGTGTTCGGCCAGTCGGGCAATGGGTATTCCCATGACCGTGTACATCAGCGCGAAACCGAAGCCGGAAAGCAGTCCGAATTGCCAGTCCTGCAGCTTGAACTCTTCGATGATCGGTTGGGCGACCACCCCGATCAGGATGCGATCGATGAAATTCAGCGTGTAGAGCAGCATTAGCGATAGGATGACATAGTTCCGATAGCCGTCGGATCGATATGCCAGCCCGGTATTGGTCAAGGGACCTGCCTGTGTTGCGCTCATGCTCTCTCCTTTTTTGAGGTTGATGGCCTGAACCTGGCCGCAAGTCCAGTGGACTTTGCAGCAATCGGACCGGCGGAATTCATTCGAGGCCAGATGGTCGCATGAAATGATTGATTTCACGAAAGGAAGCAATTCTGGTAAAGTAACTGCTGGTATCCGTCGGTCAAAATATCGCAGTCAGGGGGCAGATATGATGTATGGAGAGCGATTCCTCCAATTTGCGCCAGCTTTATCCTGTAAATTTGCGCCAAAATCGAGGCGGGTCAACAGCCAAGACATTCGAATCCAAGGACCTCTGCCGGCATGAGCGTCAAGGCAGTAGACAGGCTCAACGACGGCCAGCGTGATTGTCTGCGGCTGGTACTGGCACATCTGACTTCCAAGGAAATTGCCCGTGAACTGGGTGTGTCGCCGCACACGGTCGATCAACGATTGCGCACTGCCATGCGTATTTTGGACGCGCAGTCCCGCTTTGAAGCCGCCCGCATCCTGGCGGCCTTTGAAGGAGATCGTCCATATCAACCCTTGATATATCAAGCGGCGATTGTTGAGCGTGATCGAAAAAACGGGAATCAGGACCCGTCATCAGAAAGAAACAGAAGCCCAAATGCCGATCTGCAAGATGATAGCGTGAATGCGGAGAGCGGCGGTGCTCTCACGACTTTGGAGCGATCTGAATTCAGGCACCGTGCGCTTCCCATTCCGCGCTTCCGCGGCGAGAAAAACCGCCTTGCCGTGATCGAGCGTCTGGGTTGGATTTTGGCCATCGCCATAGGATCGGCCTTGTCCTTCGGTGGGCTGATATCGGGATTGGAAGCACTGTCCCGACTGAAAGGCTGATATTTGTAAGGGTTGGCCGGCACTGCCGTCTGTTGAGTGAAATATTGCGTGACATATCGGGGTCAGCTTGGGATCCCGGGCCGGGAGAAAGGTAAAATTGCGAAAGGATCAAAGATGCTAAAACAACGACAAGAGGCAGCAGAAGATTTGACAAAAAGGCTGCTCGCGGCTGAGCAGGCTCTGGATGACGCGATCAGCAAGACCGGCGAGTTGATCGGATATATGCCAGTCGCGAGGAAGATCGCCAATTTGTCTGCGGTCGTCGGGCAGGCCGCGATCCTGGAGGCCGCGGAAACATTGTGCGCCTTGGTCGGAGCGAGGACCCATCTGGTCGCGACCCACAACCGGTTGGCAGATGTGCGCGATCAAATTGGGCTGAAGGAGGTGGCTCTTGGAAGTGGTGATATGAAGCCACCCGCCCGCGCTGAGGCAGGCCATAAGCGCATCGTGAGTATTGCTGATCATGCTGCTTAGATTCCAGCGACTCAAGGAAAACGCGACATCGCAGAAATCCGATTCCATGAAGATATAGAATCGTGATTCTCAACACACTCTGGGGCAATGTCTATTACCTGTTTCTCTTGATTTGCTGCGGATACGCGATTGTTCACGGTGCCCGGTCGGAATATTTTGGAGCAGCCATCATGATAGTTGGATCGTTGTCTTCATTAGCGGTGGGCAAGATTTGGGGAACTCCGTGGATCAGAACGGAGGCCGGTATATTTGCGATCGATATCGTCGCGCTCTTTGCATTGTTTTGTCTAACTATTAAATCTGATCGCTTCTGGCCAATGTGGGCAACTGCGTTTCAACTCCTTGCCGTCGCCATTCATACAGCGGTTTTGATGGCGCCTCAGATCACGCCTTGGGCCTTCGCTACGGGTGCGGTGTTCTGGGCTTATCCGATGCTGTTGGCGCTGGCGATAGGCTCATTGGAAAATAGATCAG
>CAWUKF010000211.1:0-4806 GCA_963922745.1 uncultured Sphingomonadales bacterium | reverse complement strand
CAGCCAGCAGCCGCCGACCCTGGCCAGTAAGGCAGTCACCAGCAACAGCCCTTTTCTGACAGGTGATTTCGGTCGGGAAACCAGTAGCGCCAGCGCAGCGGCAAGCACGACAGACAGGAGCGACAGCCAGCGCGTCGAGGGTGTGATCGACAGCCCGGAGCGCAGATTGTCGAAAATCGTCGCCTGCACCTCGACGCCGGGAGTCAGCTGGTGCGAACGCAATGTATAGGCGGTCTCGAACGCATCAATACCGCCTGCGGCGACATCAGCATTGGCCTGCAGCGCAAAGCCGACCATCACGATTTGATCCTTCAGATAGTCGGGCGGCAGATAGCTCGCGGGATCTAGCGCCTGATAGTATGAGATGGTGGGATAGCTGCCCGCAGAACCAAAATGCTGAATCCGTCGAGGACCCTGACGTTCCGGGGCAGGTTTTCCGCTTGTTGTGGCGAGCAGCGTAGCCATGAAGCTATCCGGATAACGCGGCATATTGCGCAGCACCCCGTCGCCATCCATCGACAGGCTGGCAACGCCCGAGCGGGCACCGGCCTTGATCAAGGCGGGCATCGGTTCGGTTCGGACAAGCGTGCTGCCATAAGGTCGATCGACCAGACTTTCGTCCGCGGCGAGGATGATATCCGGCCCCATCGCGTTCGCCAGCGCCTGATCCTGTTCGGGGTCCGTCGGCTCTGCAAATATGACGTCGAACGCAATGGCCCTGGTCCCCGCTTTGCGCAGTTGACGGATCAGCTCGGCATGTTGCGACCGCGGCCAGGGCCATTGCTGCCCGATGGCGGCCATGCTCGGTTCGTCAATTGCGATCAGCGTCACGCCGGGCTGCTCTGGCAGCACCGGATCAATCGTCGACAAATAGTCAAAACTGCGTCCATCCAGATCACGCATCACAGCGGTCAGGCTCAACAAACCAACCAGCAATGCGACCACGGCAATCAGCACGATCCCGGATCGCCGGTGCCGGGCAGATAAGCCGTCGCTGATCCATTGCCTGGCCATTCAAAAACGCATTCTCACCCCCGCGACCAAGGTTAGTCGCGGTGCCGCGACACTGGTCGCCGAGTCATAGCGCTTGTCGAGCAGGTTGAGCAGCGCAAGGTTCAGCGCCAAGCGCCGGTCCAGCGGTTCCCATTCGATCTTGGCATCAAACAGCGCGACGTTCTTGATCGGATTACGCAGGTCATCGGTCTGTCCACCAATATAGCTGCCGGACACCGTCGCCTTCAGCCTGACCGGCGCCGGCACCGTCCATACCAGCGAAGCGCGAGCAAAATGGCCGGGCACGAACGGCAACTGGTCCCCCAGCTCATAAGTACAGATAAAGCCGGAGCCGAAGTCGGCGGTGGCGCAGCCGAAGGTTGGACCGATGGCCTGGTTGACATTGTCGCCGGATATGAACTGGCCCTCAATGGCGCTGTCGGTATAGGCATAAGCGGTGCGCAGCCCAACATTGCCGCCGAGCCACAGATTGGCCTGAGCGCTGAGCCGTTTGACCGATACCGGAAAGCCGGCGATGTTCACCGGCAGGTCGGGAATGGTATATCCGACGGCCTCCAGCTTCTGGTCCTGATATTCCACCGCCGTGAACAGGTGATCGGACCATTCCGCGTCCCAGCGGACGATGAAGCTGTCGCCGCGGCTCTGCCGGAAGCTGGGCACAGAATTGGGTTGCAGGCCGACGACTGCGACCGGGCGAAAGCTGAAATCGAACAGGCCCCGACTTTGGCGGATGAAGGCGGAGCGCAGCCATTGACCTTCGACCGGTTCGTAGGATGCACCCAGACGCCAGTTGAGCAGTTCATCCGAATAATCGCCAAAATCGCGTGCAACGCCCTCGATCTGGCCCTGTACGACCAAAGGTTCTGCGGGATGGTAACGCAGATCGAGATAGGCCCGTGCTTCCTTCGTCCGGTAACGATAGGTGAACGGCGGCGTACCGGGATCGATGATGTCCCGGCCAAAATCATAATTGGCGCTGACCGTATTCGTCCGTACGTCGCTCCATTCCGCGCCGATCCGCAGGTCCAGTGCGCCAAGGCCCTTGGCATAATTGGCGCTGAGATAGGTGAAGTTGTTACGCTCCGCCTCGAAACGGTCGGTAAAGGGAATGGTGCTGGAAATGTTGAGGGTGGCGACGTCCAGCTGCGAACGGCCGAAGCCGGCCGCCACGGTTAGCTGATCGCGATAGCCAAATTCGTGATTATATAATCCGAACAGAAAATTCCGATCCGATGTGCGGTTTTCTTCCAGCTCAAAATCGTTGTCGGGACCGCTAAGGATATTGGATTCGGACAGGCTTTTGTCGTGGTTCAGTTCGCCGTTCAGCACCAGACTGTCCGACGGCGTCAGCTCCAGCCCGACATAGCTGCTCAGGAACCAGCTATCGCCGCCGCGTCGGCGTGAGAAGGGGCTGATATCAGGCCGACGGCGATGATCGGTGATATCTTTATAATTGCCGCGCAGCCAGATCGCCGTGGGCAGGGGGGCGTCAAAGATCGTATCGAGCCCGCCGCTGACGGTCTTCTGGTTGCGCAGGTTTTCGTCCAGCAAGGAAACGCCAAGATTGGGCTCGACAAAATTGCCATTGTCAAAACGCAAGCGGCGCTTGGAACTGGCGACGCTCAGCGGGTCGAGCGCAACCCCCTGCAGAAAGCTGGAAAGCTGGTCGAAATTTTGCGCTTGCTGGGCGTTGTAGCTGCCATCGGGATTGCGGATCAGAAACGGGCCAGGGGTCTGGTTGATCGCCTGATCAAAATAGCTGGAAGGGGTGAAACTGTCGAACACACGGTCGGCATAATAGCGGCCCCAGCCTTCGAGATCGAGGAAGCGAAAGGCCTGCGAGACGAGACTGCCGGTCTCGCGATTTTCCGACAGGTTGACATATTCACCGCCACGCGCGCGGTACCGCTCAAGCGCCTCGCGGGCATTTTCAATCGCGGCATCCGCAGCAAAATCATGCAGGGCAATGCCGGTACGGGCGAGGGGGATGCCAGGGCTATGGGGATCAAGCCGATCGGCAGCGTCGAGCTGCTGTGCTGCCACGCCCGGTTCGCCGAGTTCGTGCTGGACCTGTGCAAGCCCAAGAAAGCCCAGCCCGTAATCGGGATTGTGCGCCGATGCAGCGAGCGCTGCGGCAAGCGCCTCCTGCTGCCGGTCCTTGCGCCGCCAATATTGCGCCAGGGCATTGCCGGCCAGGGCATTACCTGGGTCCATCGCCAAGGCCTTGTCGATCTCGACTTTGGCCGCAGACAGGCGGTTCTGCTCAAGCAAAATCTGTGCGCGCATGCTGATCAGCTCGGCATCATAGGGCCGTATCTGCAGCGCGCGCGCTACCAAATCGTCCGCTTCGTTGAGCCCGCCAATGGCCATCCAATTTTTTGCCTGCGATTTCCGGGCGGGGAAATTGTCGGGATCCGCTGCCAGCAACGGTCGCAGAAGGTCGCGAGCGGCCTTCGGGCTACCGCGATAATCTCGCAGAAGGTTGGCCTCGCCGATCAGCAGACTGCTATCGGTGGGAGCGATAGCGCGTCCTCGGGCAATGGTCGCGATGGCAGCGTCGGCTTCGCCCAGCAGGGCTTCCACTTCCGCCTTTGCCTGATAAAGAGGTGCCGCATCCGGGAACGCGGCCAGCCCGTCCGTCGCGATCCGTTTTGCGCCCTGCAAGTCCCCGTCATAAGCTGCGATCAGGCTGCGCGCGAGATAGTTTTCTGCTGTCTCGTCCGGGCGCGGTGGCGTCGGCATCTCGCCCAGCTGGACCGCTGCGACGTAGCGGCCATAGGTACCTGCTGCCCGGTCGGCGGGATCATCTGTTGCCGCGAGTGCGTCAAACTGGCGAAGTGCGGATTCCCAGTCGCCCTCTGCTCCCGATCGGCGCGCCTGCAGAAACGCGTCGCTCCGATTGCCAAGCAAATCCAGGCCGCTGGCCAGATTGACAAAATAGAGCATCTGTTCGCGTCCGGTCGGGTTGACCAGCACGGTGCGGGTCGGTGCCTGGCCGCGCAAGACCGATGCCGCCTGTCCTGCTTCAACGGTCAGCGATCCCGCGTCGTTCGACAGTTCCACGGTTCCGGAAAATACCTGTAGTTGGCTGGAATCCTCGTCCGCGCTGATCGCCCATTCGGTGCCCCGGATTGCGGCGGTCGCCGAAGGCGTCTCGATCGACAGATTGCTGCGTTTGCGCGGGCTGCGGCCCCAGGCTCGTCCCCGCTGGAGGGAAAGGGCGGACGGACCGCTCTTGCTGACGAGCCGTACCACCATGACACTGTTCCGACCGAGCCTTACCTGGGTCCCGTCGGCAAATACGATTGCCAGCGTGCCGGCCGCATTGGTGCGCAGCACGTCGCCCGCCTTCAGGTCCTGCTGGGCGACCGCTCGCTGCCAGCTCTTGCGTGGTATCAGGGTCGCCTGTTCGCCGCCCTTGGTTCCGGCGATGGTGCCGGAGACCGGAGTGGTTCGCTTCAGCAGCTGGGCTGCTGCAACAGACGGAAAGGCGGTCTCCGCCAGCAGCATCGCCAGAATCAATGCCGGGAATTTGCACGATTTCACGGCTTCGTTCACCCCTTCGACGCCCAGAACGTTGCAGACACTTGGCGTTATCGCGCGAAATTTGCAACACTCGATGTCGGCAGGGCGGGAGCTGCGAGTGCGGTCAGCGGCCTCCCTGTCGCGAGACGTGCTGCCGCATTACCGGTGGTGAGGCAGATGTTTCGACGCCGCAGATCGACTCCTTCACCACCGCGGATTTTCGATCGTGACAAAATCCCTGATCTCGGCCGATTGCGGACCGAGGGT
>CAWUKF010000210.1:0-4823 GCA_963922745.1 uncultured Sphingomonadales bacterium | reverse complement strand
CCTAATGCCGAGCCTAGATTACGCACTCTCATTCCATATTGGACTTATGGCTAGAGTACAGGCGCAACGCGAAATTGCGGGTGGAGACGAAATTCACGATTTCCTGTCAAAAACGCAGCGCAAAATATACCAAGCACAACTCGCGTTCGATGAAGCGGATGAGATAGAGGATTTTCAAGCTATTGGGCTCCAATGCCGTGAGGCAATGACATCATTTGTGCGCGAAATCGTTGCCACTGGATTGTTTGACGACCTTGAAGACAAGCCCAAAATCGGAGATTTCATTGCTTGGTCTGATTGTGTCATTGGAGAAAGGGCATCAGGGCGCTCGGCAGAATATGTTCGGGGCTACCTCAAAGCGATCTGTCAAAGGGGCTGGAAACTCGCAAACTGGCTTACACATGCCAAGAACGCGGAACGATCTGACGCGGCTATTTGTCTTTCGGCGACTGAACACTTGATCCATGAATTGATAACGCTAGCACTCAAGGCCAAAGCGAAGCCTCCTCAACAGTGCGGTCGTTGCGGCTCATTCAAAGTTAAAGTGACTTGGCGCGCAGATGAAGAAGAATACGTTGCTATTTGCATGATGTGTCAGGCTGAGGGCAGATGGCAGCCTTTGTCGGAAGATGCATAAGTCGAGGATCCTTGAAACCAGAATTGACATAGTTTCGGAAGCCTTCGTTCTAGACCTTTATTGAAAGGATAGAGCAGTTAGATATTGTAGATTACGTCAGAGAGATCGATCAATTTTGATCAGTCTTCTAGACTGAAATGATCCGCCCAACTTTTGGGTCAAACAGGCCTTATTAGAGGTTATTTATACCATCTAAATCGTTGAAAACAAACATTTCAGTTCAGCATTACCATTATACGACAGGGGAGTGCCGCTGCGGGGCAATAGGCAGGGAGCGGCTTTGGGTCAAGCCCTTTGGTGAGCAAGATGCGGTAATCGGTTCAGGTATGGCCGGTCTGGCCCGCCCGGCCACCGGTAACCGGGCGACGGCAGAGCATATTCGGGTCTACGACCGGCCCCGGAGCCGTAATGCAGGGGGGCATTTTCGGCAGCGCGGCATATATTCGGTCCGGCCGAGCGCCCGCCCCTTGCGCCGGCGGCCTTGCGGCGTTATCTTCACTGTCAAGTACCGGCGGTATTATCCGATCCGGAGAACATAAGAGTACGGTCATGGCGGATCATGCATCCCCATCGCCGCAAGCCATAAAAGGCGGATCATCCGCAAGGACATCCCGCCCTAAACCTGCGGCGACACATAATGGACAGAGTCGCGTTGCGCCTGCTGTCCACCCGGGCACCGGGCGCTGGCCCAAATTGCGGTCCTATGCGGCCATCGATTTGGGTACCAACAATTGCCGGTTGCTGGTCGCAAAACCGTCGTCCGACGGCTTCATTGTCACTGATGCATTCTCACGCGTGGTGCGGCTGGGTGAAGGCCTGGTCGAAACCGGCAAGATCAGCAGCCGTGCCATGGACCGGGCGGTTGCCGCACTGTCAATCTGCGCGGACAAGCTCAGGCGGCGTAATGTCACGCTGGCCCGGTCGGTCGCTACCGAAGCCTGCCGCCGCGCCAGTAACGGCGACAAGTTTATCGAGCGGGTCCGGCGCGAAACCGGCATCGCACTCGACGTGATCACCGCCGAGGAGGAAGCGCGTCTCGCGGTGCTCGGCTGTCATATCCTGCTCGAGCCAGGCGAAGGGCCGGCGCTGATCTTCGACATTGGCGGCGGGTCGACCGAGCTTGTGCTGGTCGATACCAGCGGCTCGGCACCGGAGATTATCGACTGGCAGAGCGCGCCATGGGGCGTTGTTTCGCTGACCGAAAGCGAGAAATTCGATGGCGAGGACCCGGTTGCCCGCCGGGCCGCTTTCCAGGCGATGCGCGACCGGGTGACTGACAGCTTTGCCAGCTTTGCGTCACGCCTGCCACGACTTGACCTGTGCGACTATCGGTTGCTCGGGACCAGCGGAACCGTCACCACGCTGGCCAGTCTGCATCTGAAGCTGCCGCATTATGATCGCAAGGTTATCGACGGGCTGATCGTGCCGACCGAATCGATGCGCGAAATCAGCAGCATGCTGGCGCAGGCGTCGCCGAGCGAGCGGGCAGAAACGCCCTGCATCGGACGGGAACGCGCCGATCTGGTGGTCGGCGGTTGCGCGATCCTGGAATCGATCCTCGATATCTGGCCGGCAAGCCGCGTCGGCGTTGCCGATCGCGGTATTCGCGAAGGCATTTTGCGCTCGCTGATGTCGGCCAACGAACGGCGTGCGGTCCGATGAGCCGAGGCAGATCGGGAACCCGGCAGAAGGTCAAGACCGCCAAGGGCCGGAAGATCGGTTCGACGCGCTGGCTCGAGCGGCAGCTCAACGATCCCTATGTCAAGCAGGCCAGGGCCGAGGGCTACCGCTCCCGCGCCGCCTATAAATTGCTGGAACTGGACGAGCGGTTCAAGCTGGTGCGTAACGCCAGGGCGGTTGTCGATCTTGGCATCGCTCCCGGCGGCTGGGCGCAGGTGATGCGCAAATTTGCGCCCAAAGCCAGGATCGTCGGGATCGACCTGCTCGAGGTCGATCCAATCGACGGTGTGACGATATTCCAGATGGACTTCATGGACGACGCGGCGCCGGACCTGCTGATCGAGGCGCTCGGCAGCAAGCCGGACCTGGTGCTGTCAGACATGGCGGCCAACACCGTCGGTCATCAGCAGACCGACCATCTGCGGACCATGGGACTGGTCGAGGCGGGTGCCCATTTTGCCGTCGAGAATCTGCAGCCGGGCGGCGCTTTCGTTGCCAAGGTGCTGGCAGGCGGTACCGACAATGACCTGCTGACCCTGCTCAAGCAGCATTTTGATGTGGTGAAACATGCCAAGCCACCCGCGAGCCGCAAGGGATCGTCGGAATGGTATGTCATCGCCCAGGGTTTCAAGGGCAGGGCGGCGGACCGGGATTAGTTCGCCGCGCGCGCCTTCGCGACCATTTCCTTGAGACCATCCAGGCCAACGGCTCCCACTTCCGACTGATCGCCTACCACAAAGGCCGGCGTGCCGGTGAAGCGCATCTGCTGCGCG
This sequence comes from uncultured Sphingomonadales bacterium, assembly GCA_963922745.1. Lineage (GTDB taxonomy): Bacteria > Pseudomonadota > Alphaproteobacteria > Sphingomonadales > Sphingomonadaceae > Parasphingorhabdus. The sequence goes on along the minus strand of CAWUKF010000210.1, from coordinate 1,733 downwards.
ACCGCGATATTGTTCTGGATTTCCTGCTTGGCTTCGGGCGAGGCGATAAAGGCGCGCGCCGCCTTCATATCGAGACCGACTTCCTTTGCCGCGGCCTCGATTGTCGAGGGCGTCGGACGACCGGTCGCGAACATCGTCCGGTGAAAGGCGTAATATTTCCCCTGTTTCGCCGCGGCCAGGGCCATCAGCGCGGCGTCGTTGCTCGCTTCGCTGAGGATCGGCAATTCGCGGAACACGATTTTCACATTCTTGTCCTCGGCAATCAGCTTGGCGAGATCCTTTTCGGTCTGCTTGCAATAGGGGCAGTTGAAATCGGAAAATTCGACGACCGTGACATCGCCGTTGGGATTACCGGCAATGGCATTCCCGGCAAAGGGTTTTTCGATCTGTTCGCGAACCGCGTCGATCGCCGATGCCTTTTGCCGGTTTTGCAGCAGCTCGACCGCTTCCGGAATGATCTCGGGATTTTCCAGGATATAGTTGCGGACAATCGCCTCTATCGCCTTTTGCTGCTTTGCATCTATGCCCGCTGCCAGCGCGGCTTCGCTGGTTGCCTCGGTCGAGGAAGCGCTTCCCGACTGCCAGAACCAAACGCTCAATGCTGCCGCTATGGCCAGTCCGCCACCCGCCATAATCATCCACTTTCTGTTTTTATTGTCATCCACAATCGGTTCTTTCCTTGCAGGACGGCATTGACCATGGCCGCATGGCTTGTCCAGTCCAAATGGCACCGACAGGCGCAACGGGCGTTAGCGGCGGCGGCTGGTCTTTTCGAATTCGGCCTTGGCGATGAACGAGATGTCCTGCGCGCGGATCCAGTCGGGGGTATTTTCCTTTATGCCGGCCATGGCGATCTGCGAGCTGCGGATGGCACCGGCATAATTTTGTTCGAGCAGGGAGCTTTCCGCTGTTGCCAGCTGGGCCCGAGCGATATCACCCTTCTGCGAATAGACCACGCCGAGCTGGTACCAGGCAAAGGGGTTGCGATTGTCCTTGTTGACCGCGGCCTTCAGAACCTTTTCGGCCTCGTCGAGATATTGCGGATCTTCGGTGGCGATCAGCGCGTGGCCGAAGAGGCTGGCGATCAGCGGCTGGTTGTTGGTCAGCTGGACCGCGCGGCGCAGCGATTTGAGCGCTTCGTCGGGCTTGCCGGATTCGAGCAGGATCTGGCCCTGCAGCTCGAGGAAATAGGGATCATTGGGTTCCGCCTTGAGCAGAGTGTCGGCTTCATAGAGCGCCCGGTCGGGATAGGCGCTCTTGTGCCAGGCGTAGGCTCGCGCATAATGGGCAGGGATCGACTGGTCGGTTTCCGGATATTTGCGCAAAGTGACTGCCGGGTCGGCGGTAAAGCCCAGCAATTTGGCCTTGACCCGCTGGAACCGGGCCTCGATCTCCTGATCGGGCTGTTTGTCCCATGCAGGATCTTTCTGGTAGACATCCCGGAGCAGCGTGATCCGTTCGCCGGACAGGGGATGGGTGCGCCCGTAGCTGTCTTCCTGCGGAATACCGAGGCGGAATTCGTAATTTTGCAGCTTTTTGAAAAAGTTGATCGAACCCTTGCCGGTTATGCCGGCGGCTCCGAGATAGCGAGCGCCAGCGGAATCGGCGGATCGTTCCTGCACCCGGCTGAAGGCGAGGAATTTGCCCATTGCGGCTTTCTGGCCAGCGGACATGATGCCCATGCCAGCGTCACCGGCACCGGCGGCAATGGCAGCAGCGCCCAATATCAGGCT
>CAWUKF010000209.1:0-4848 GCA_963922745.1 uncultured Sphingomonadales bacterium | reverse complement strand
GACCCCAAAGCCTATCTCGCCGCTTATGAGCAGGCGCTGGCAACGGCGTTGAAAATCTATCCGGAGCCCGATCCCGAACTGGAAATCATTCGGTCTGAAATCGGGTTTGCAAATTTCATGCTAGGAAACGCCGACGCGGCTTTGGCGGCGTTGGTGCATGCGATCCCGATATATGAGGCGTCTCTGCCGGAATATGAAGCGCAACTGTTTGAAGCGTACAATAATCTTGCTGTCGTCAATGGCCTGCTCGGACGGCACAAGGATGCACGGGTTTATATAGCCAAAGCCGTTGAGAAATGGCGGGAAACAGCGGGTGAAGAAGGCTCTGTCGATCTTGGCCTGGGATTGTCAAATATAGCCATGACCGATCGTGCCTTGGGAAACTTTGAGCAGGCCTTGGAAGAAAATCGGCAAAGCATCGCGATGCTGGAACGGCTGTATGCACGCGACAACGATAAAAGAGCGGCTGATTCTCTGGTGGTTGCTTTGGGCAATTTGCCATTGCATCAAGGGGATGTCGGGGACTTTGATGGGGCGCTTGCCTCCACTCGCTCGCTGGTCAATCGTCTGGATAGTCTGCTACCGCCCGATCATCCGCGTACAGCCTATATATTGCTGTCAGCATCTATATTGATGCTGGACAATCGCAAGATTTTGGAGAGTGAAGCGCTAGCACGCCGCGCGCTTGCTGTTCGGGAAAATGCCATGGGAGCGGACTCACCGGCTGCAGCGAACGCCCGCCTCAACCTTATAACCGTATTGCTCGCTCAGGAGAAATTCGAGGAAGCACTGGCATTGAGCGAATATAGTTACAAGGTCCTCAGCGAAGCCAAGGGAAACACGGCCGACGATGTCTTTGCGCTGCGTTCCAATATCGCCCTGGCAAAATTTGGTCTGGGCAATATTGACGCTGCTATTGAAGAACAAAAAAAGCTGCTCGACGAGCAAGTCCTGGCCTTTCCGGCAGGCAATGACGCGATCACCAAGAACCGCGAAATACTTGCAACCATGCTTGCCAAAGCGGGTAAATGGAAAGCCGCTCAGGCGCTGTTGGATGAGTTGCAACAATCTCGCGCTGCGGAAGTCGGTGACAAGCAGCGTAACTATCTGACGTTCGAGGCATTGCGGGCTCTGGCAGAGATCAAGAACGGCGAGCGCCGGGCTGGTGTCGCCAGGCTGGCGACGGTCAGGGCAGGTCTCGACGGTTTTTGGCAATCGGAAGTGTTCGGCGAAGGAAGCACCGGCAGGGAAAATGTCGCGATGAAGCGCGGCTATGGATGGGCCGTGGTGGCCGCAGTCGCTGCCGACAATCCGGAACTGGCCTTCGCCTTTGCGCAACGATATGGTTTTGGCGCGGCCGATCGCGCCGCTCTGCGCGCCGCTTTGCGAGACATGATCGATGATCCGCAGGCCACGCTCGCGATGCGCGCGCAACAGGACATGGTGGAAGAACGCTCGCGTGCGATGGATGAATTTTATCGCAAGACGGCTTCTGGTGATTCTACTTCGGCCACCGAAGTTGCTCGGCGAATTGCAGCATTAACCGAGCAGATAGAGGCACAGTCCCTAGGTTCGACAGCCGACAAGGCGCAGACCGAATTACCGGTCAGGCTTGATTACTCGCTTGCCGATGTGAAAGCGCGACTGGCAGATGGCGAAGCGCTTTTGATGACCTTGGAGACAGAGCTCGGCCCGCAAATTTTTGCCATCTCCAATGATCAGATCGCCATTTCCCCAGCGACCGTTTCGTCGCAAGAAATCGCCAACCTAGTCAGCGACGTCCGGGGCCAGATTACCGATCATGAAACGTCTAAGGCATCCTTTGACCGTTCCTCGGCTGCACGGCTTTATGCGGGATTGTTCAACGCCAAGATTCTGCAGATATTGAACGAGAAGTCGCTCGTAAACGTCGTTGCGCGCGGCAATATGGCAAAGCTCCCGTTTGCACTGCTATCGGAACCCGGGCAAAACAAAGAGCCTGATCGCTGGCTGATTGAGAAATTTGCCCTCGCTTATCCGGTCGGCATAGCAGGATTCATGACCGGCAGCCAAGGCCAGCAGACCGAACAGCTGACGGACTTTTTCGGGATTGGCGCACCGTTGGGTGAAAATTTTCAACAAATCGCCGCACTCGCTGACAAGTCCGGAAACGTTGCATATCGTGGCGCAAACAATGTGCAGAAACTTGCTGAACTCCCACCGCTCGACTTCGCGCAGGATGAACTGGACAGAATTGCCAGCGCAGTCGACGTTCAGCATAGAACGGTTCTCACCGGCCGCGCGGCGACGGAAAAAGCCGTGCGTGCCCTTGACTTGTCGAAAGCCAAAATTGTTACATTCGCAACCCATGGTCTGATGGCGGGTGAACTAAACGGTGTTGATGAGGCAACGCTTGTTTTGTCTGCACCGGCAGAAGATACGGCCGACCGCGAGAATGACGGCTTGTTGACGGCGTCCGAAATTTCGAAACTGCCAATCGATGCGGAATGGGTCGTTCTGTCGGCTTGCAACTCCGCCTCTGGTGAACGTAGCAATGATGACGCGCTCTCGGGCCTGGCCCAAGCGTTCCTGTATGCGGGGGCAAACAGCCTGCTGGTATCTCACTGGCGTCTGCGCGACGATACCGCCGCGCAACTGACCGTCGATACGTTTAGAAATGTGTCGGCGGGCATGGCAAAAGCTGAGGCATTAAGACAAGCCCAGCTGAAATTAATGGCCGACAAATCGGTTCCAAATTCGTCTCATCCTGCTGCCTGGGCTCCGTTCATTCTGGTCGGGCAATAACAACAAGCGGATGAAACAGGCGCCTCCAGAACTGGAGACGCCTGTTCCGATCAGTAAAGGTATCTGCGGTCGGGTCGCAATTAGCGCAGGTCTTCGACTGAAACCCATCCTCTTGTGCCGTAATTGTCGGTGACTTCGACAAACAGACCTTCCTTGTTGCCGGTCGGCAGAAGCACTGTGTCGGCGCGCAGAGCGCGAACCTCGGTGGCGCCTGTCGTGGCCTTGGCGAGCATCTTTGTATCGACTGCGACGACATAGCTGGCGTTTGCGACGGGGGCTGCAGCGACGGCCTGTTTCGCGGCGCCTAGCGCACCCGCTTGCGAAACCAGTCCGTTATAGGCCTCAATGAATGCGCTGGTCACCATCAGGCCATCTTTGCTGCTGCTATATTCCCCAAAACTGCCCTGACTAGCGTTGACCCAATCCGAACTGTTCAGGATTTTGATGGTCGATTTCTGGCTTTGGCCACTGCCCGCGAGCAAAGTCTGTCCGTTGGCGGGACTGACCAATCGCAACCCGGCGCTAATGGTTTTTTTCTTGCCGCCAAGGCCGCCGAACATGCCGATCAACGCGCCGCCCATGGGCACCTTGCTGAGAACCGTGCTCGCTGCACCGGACCGGACCAGTCCTTCGGTCAGAGCACTTTTTGCGACATTCATGGTCTGGTCGACTTCTTCCTGGGACCCGGCCACCGCTGACATCAGATAATCGGTTGGCTGGCCAGCGCCGCCGCTGTGCAAGGTGAAACAGCCAGATTCCTGAACAATCGCGCCAAGCATGGCGCGCGGACTGGACAAGCCGAATTTGCTCCAGCCTTGCGTATCACCGTCGGTGATGGCGACAGTGCCATAAGAGGCATCGCATTTGACCACCTCGACGTCTTTGTCCGACTTGGCTGCTTGCGCGGGTGCAACCGCGATAGTGGCCATGGCAAACGCACTCAGGGTGGTGGATAAGAAGTTTATGCTGGTCATGATGAAAATCCCCTTGGTATTCTGAAAATAAAATTTCTCGTTGAAGTGAGCAGATAGCTGCTCGATCTATGATCAAAATACGCGGGAGCGTCGGTTTTTCCAGTTACACCTGTTGTTAGAAATATGACAAAGCGCGTTATTTTTGCATTGCCAGGTTCCGGCCCGTACCTGACATTTTCGGTCAAGCCCGGGCCGGAACGATTTGGCGAAACTGGTCATCTGAACGAGAAATTCGGGCCCAGTTTTTCTTTGAAGTTTCTGATCGAATCGGCTGACAAGTTACCGAATCCATTATCCGGACCGATGCGAGATAGCTGGCCAAATCCAGCGTTCAAACCAAGGTCATTGGTACCGGCTGTCCAGCTCGACCAGTTGTCGGCCATCGCTTTTGCTATCGTTGCACCGGGGCCTGCTTTGCCGAAGGCGGCTGCGCCTTCAACGATCATGCTGGAACCGGAACTGGCGAATACATAATTGACCCCGATGTGACTTGCCCCTTCACCGGCCAGAAAGCCTTCCACCGTCGCGCTGCACGCACTTGCGCAAACCGGACCGCTACCGGTCACCGCAACATTGAAATCGCGGAATGTGTGAAAGGTAAACCCGGTGCTTGTGTCGGTCCTGATCTCCAGGCCTCCGGTCGCAGCGCCAGCTACACCGCCATCCGTCGCGATGCCATAGGTCGAACCACCAATGCCAACGTCAAACTCGAGGCCGACTTTTGGCGTGCCACCAAAGGCTACTGCCATTTGGCCCGAAAATGTACCCGGCGATTGCGATCCGTCTCGCATTGTCGGTGAAGTGGATCCGACAAGATCATAAGCTATGGTGCCGCTGGTCGGAAGATTGGTCGCGGCGCTGCCATAAACGAAGTGAATGCCGCCATTTTCCGGATAGCTTACTTTCCTGGGGCCACTGGCGGTCGACAAGGTTGCAGTCCCATCGGCCCAACGCGACCAGTTTATGACTCCGTCAGCCGCTGTGCCGAAATCGACAATCTTGGCAGTGTCACGTACGCCGGATACACCGCCGAGACCCCGATATTCGCTCAATCTGCCATCGGTAAATCCGATGGTCCGCTTGCGATTGC
>CAWUKF010000208.1:0-4853 GCA_963922745.1 uncultured Sphingomonadales bacterium | reverse complement strand
CGTGGAAGAAGCATGATAATATTCCGTTGTGATCGATTGAAGGTGAATAACGGCACTCGTCATTGCGAGCGCAGCGAAGCAATCCAGGGCGTCGCTTGCCGCTCTGGATTGCCGCGTCGCCTTCGGCTCCTCGCAATGACGATGGGCCATCTCGGCATTGTGAGCGTATTGACGCAATCCGGGGGATCGCTTGCGGCTCTGGATTGTCGCGTCGCATTCGCTCCTCGCAATGACGTGGGTGCGGCCTGATGCCAACCGGATTAGTAGCCCTTCTCGACGATGTCGCAGCCATTGCGAAGGTCGCGGCCGCATCGGTGGACGATATCGGTGTCGCCGCAGCGCGTGCCGGGACCAAATCCGCCGGTGTGGTGATCGACGATGCTGCGGTGACGCCGCAATATATGACGGGCTTTTCGCCGGCGCGCGAATTGCCGATGATCTGGAAAATCACCAAGGGCTCGTTCCGGAATAAATTGCTCTTTTTACTACCGGCGGCAGTACTTTTAGGACAATTTGCGCCATTTTTGATCCCGGTCATTCTCATTTGTGGCGGTTTGTTCCTCAGCTATGAAGCCGCCGAGAAGGTCCTTGAGCTGTTCCATATTGACGAAACCAACAAGCACGAAAAGCCCGCGCTCGACGACGGCCCTGGCCGCGAAGCAGAAATGGTCTCGAGTGCGATCCGCACCGATCTGATCCTGTCCGCCGAAATCATGGCGATCGCGCTTTCTGAAGTGACCGAGCAGGTCTGGTGGCAGCAGGCGATCATATTGGCGCTGATCGCGGTGGTGATCACCGTCGGTGTCTACGGTGCGGTCGCGCTGATCGTCAAAATGGACGATATCGGCCTGCACCTGGCAAGAGAGAATGAAGGCATTGTTGCGTCCTTTGGACGGGGGCTGATCAAGCTGATGCCGAAGCTGCTCTCCGCCATCTCGATTATCGGCACGCTGGCCATGGCCTGGGTCGGCGGTGGATTATTGATCCACAATGTTGCCGCGCTCGGCTGGCACGGGCCGGAACATCTGATCGAGTGGATTTCGCATCCGCTGCTAGGCCTGTTTCCGGCATCGGCCGCATCCTTTGCTGGCGGCGTTTCGTTTGCGATATTGTCGGGGTTGCTTGGCGTCGCGGTCGGGGCGCTGCTCGCGCCGCTGGTGCATAAATTCGTGCCGCATGGCGAGGGGCATTGAGGTGGATTTGAAGATCATCGTCATTGCGAGCGCAGCGCGGCAATCCAGGGCGTCGCTTGCCGCTCTGGATTGCTTCGTCGCTGTCGCTCCTCGCAATGACGGCAGTGGAGAATTGGAATGAAACTGGGAAGACTGAATCACATTGGCGTTGTTACGCCATCGATCACTGACAGCATCGCTCACTGGCGCGATGTCATGGGCGCGACCTCAATTTGCGAGCCGTTTGACCTGCCGGAGCAGGGGGTGAAGGTCTGTTTTGTCGATACGCCCGCAGAAGGCCCGACCAATGGCACGCAGATCGAACTGATCGAGCCGCTGGGCAAAGACAGTCCGATTTTCGGCTTCCTCACCAAAAATCCGCTTGGCGGCCAGCATCATATCTGTTTTGAGGTGCCGGACATTCACGAGGCCAAGGCGGAATTCGAGGCGATGGGTAAGCGCGTACTCGGAGAACCACGGATCGGGGCGCACGGCACGCTTATCTTTTTTGTGCATCCCAAGGATATGGGCGGGATGCTAACCGAGATCATGGAAACGCCCAAGGGGCATTAATTATCTGCCGTCAGGGGTGAGCCTGTCGAACCCCGGCTCTTGTCGATAGGCGTCCTTCGACAAGCTCAGGACTAACGGACAAACGGAGAAAATAAAAATATGGAATTCGAAAGCATCAAGCTCGCCATCGCCGATCAGGTCGCCACCATCACGCTCAATGTGCCGGAGCGGCTCAATGCCTGCTCGCTGGACATGGCCGACGACATTTATACCGCGCTCGACCTGCTCGAGGATGCCCGCGCCGTGATTATCACCGGCGAGGGTCGTGCCTTTTGCGCGGGAGCCGATCTGCAATCAAAGAAGAACAGTCCGGTCAGGGGTGGCGAAGCCTCCTATGCGGCACTCAATCAGCATTATAATCCGCTGATGCTGAAGCTGGCGCGGCTCGATATCCCGACGATCACCGCGGTGAACGGTCCGGCAGCGGGCGTCGGTTGCTCGATCGCGCTGGCCAGCGACTTCGCTATTGCCGGAAAATCCTCCTATTTCCTGCAGGCCTTTGTCAATATCGGCCTGGTTCCCGACGGCGGTGCGTCCTGGATGCTGACCCGTCTGGTTGGCAAGGCCCGCGCCACCGAAATGATGATGCTCGGCGAGAAAATTCCCGGCGAAAAGGCCGCCGACTGGGGCTTGGTCTACAAATGTGTCGAGGATGATGCGTTGATGCCGGAAGCCCAGGCACTGGCCAAGCGACTGGCTGCCGGGCCGACCGTTGCCCTGGGCGTGATGCGCCAGAATTTGGCGAAGGCGCTGGAAAGCGATTATGCTGCCGCTTTGCTGACCGAGGCAGAAGGACAGCGGATCGCGGGCAACAGCAAGGATGCGCGCGAAGGAGCCATGTCCTTTCTGCAGAAGCGCAAGGCGGAGTTCAAGGGCGAATAGCCGTCGCCGGATCCAATCCGGTCGAAGCGCACCACTCGTCCGGGCGGCATGGTTCGACAGGCTGGCCACTAACGGCTATTATATCCGAATATTTTGATACAGGGCAGATATGACCGACAAACCGACAATCAAGGACTGGCAGGAACTGGCTGACAAGGAAGTCAAGGGCCGCGACCTGACCTGGCACACCCCGGAAGGGATTGAGGTCAAGCCGCTCTATACGGCGGAAGATGTGGGAGAGAAGGGGATTGATCCGGGCCTGCCCGGCTTTGGACCCTTCACGCGGGGTGTGAAGGCAAGCATGTATGCCGGACGACCCTGGACGATCCGCCAATATGCCGGTTTCTCGACCGCCGAGGAATCCAATGCCTTCTATCGCCGCAATCTGGCGGCGGGGCAGAAGGGGCTTTCGGTAGCCTTCGATCTGGCCACGCATCGCGGCTATGACAGTGATCATCCGCGCGTGGTCGGCGATGTCGGCAAGGCCGGCGTGGCGATTGACAGTATCGAGGATATGAAAATCCTGTTCGACCAGATTCCGCTCGACGAAATGTCGGTGTCGATGACGATGAACGGAGCGGTTATTCCCTGCCTCGCTTTCTATATCATTGCTGCGGAAGAACAGGGCGTGTCGCAGGACAAGCTGTCCGGGACGATTCAGAACGACATTCTGAAAGAGTTCATGGTCCGCAACACTTATATCTATCCGCCGGCGCCGAGCATGCGGATCATCTCCGACATCATTGCCTATACGTCCGAGCATATGCCGAAGTTCAACAGCATCTCGATCAGCGGCTATCATATGCATGAAGCGGGCGCGACGGCGGTACAGGAACTGGCCTTCACGATTGCCGACGGCCGCGAATATGCCAAGCAGGCGATGGCGACCGGGCTGGATATTGATGCTTTTGCCGGACGGTTGAGCTTCTTCTTCGGCATCGGCATGAACTTCTTCATGGAAGTGGCAAAGCTGCGCGCGGCGCGGACGCTGTGGCACCGGGTGATGGAGGGGCTTGGCGCGAAGTCCGAACGGTCCAAGATGCTGCGGACCCATTGCCAGACGTCCGGTGTGTCGCTGACGGAACAGGATCCCTACAACAACGTGATCCGCACCACGGTTGAGGCGATGGCGGCGACGCTGGGCGGGACCCAGTCGCTGCACACCAACGCGCTGGATGAAGCGATCGCGCTACCGACCGATTTTTCCGCCCGCATTGCGCGTAATACGCAGATCGTCTTGCAGGAAGAGGCCGGGATTACCAAGGTCGTCGATCCGCTCGGTGGCAGCTATTATATCGAGGCGCTGACCGACGAGCTGGTCGAGAAAGCCTGGGAAATTATCGAGAAGGTCGATGCCGAGGGCGGCATGGCGAAAGCGGTTGCCGATGGCTGGCCCAAGGCGATGATCGAGGAAGCCGCCGCTGGGCGGCAAGCAGCGGTCGACAAGGGCGATGCCGTGATCGTTGGCGTCAACAAATATCGCCGCGAGGCGGAAGATCCGATGGAAACGCTGGATATCGACAATGCCAGGGTCCGCCAGGGGCAGATCGCGCGGCTCGAGAAAATGCGCAGCGAACGCGACGAAGCGGCTTGTCAGGCTGCGCTCAAGGCGCTGACCGAAGGCGCGAAAGGCGGCGGCAATGTGCTGGCGCTCGCGGTTGATGCGGCTCGCCAGCGCGCCTCGCTGGGTGAAATTTCCGATGCGATGGAAGCGGTGTTCGGGCGCTACGAAACCCGGCCGACGCCGGTCAAGGGCATCTATGGCAAGGCCTATGAGGGTGATGCGCGCTATGCGATGGTGATTGAAGGCGTCGATGCGGTTTCGCAGCGGCTTGGCCGCAAGCCGAAGATCCTGGTCGCCAAGATGGGTCAGGACGGGCATGATCGCGGCGCCAATGTCGTATCGAGCGCGTTTACCGATATGGGTTTCGATGTGATCTCCGGACCGCTGTTCCAGACGCCGAAGGAAACGACGGAGCTGGCCCTGTCGGAAGGCGTGGACGCGGTTGGTGCGTCGAGTCTTGCTGCTGGCCACAAGACGCTGATCCCCGAACTGATCAATCTGCTGAAAGAATCCGGACGCAGCGATATCAAGGTTTTTGCTGGTGGGGTGATTCCTGCCAAGGATTACGAATTCCTCCGGAAGAGCGGTGTGGTCGGAATCTATGGACCGGGCAGCAATATTGTGGAATGTGCCGCCGACATATTGAGACTGCTGGGGCATAA
>CAWUKF010000207.1:0-4887 GCA_963922745.1 uncultured Sphingomonadales bacterium | reverse complement strand
TGCCGGTCAAGCGGGTGGTGTCCGATGGTGAAGAAACGGCTGCCGAATTTGCCGGTGACGAGGCCTATACCGGGCCCGGCCGAATCGTGAACAGCGCCTTTCTCGACGGCATGACGACCGAGGAGGCCCAGAAAACCGTCATCGACCGCGCGCAAGCGGAAGACTGGGGCAAGGCCCAGACCACCTGGCGGCTGCGCGACTGGGGCGTTTCGCGCCAGCGCTACTGGGGCACACCGATTCCGATCATCCATTGCGATGACTGCGGTCCGGTGCCTGTGCCGAAAGACCAGCTCCCCGTCGTGCTGCCCGAAGATATTGATTTTGAAACGCCGGGCAATCCGCTCGAGCGACACCCGACGTGGAAGCAGGTCGACTGCCCGAAATGCGGCAAGGCGGCGCGGCGCGAGACCGATACGCTCGACACCTTTGTTGACAGCAGCTGGTATTTTCTGCGCTTTGCCAGCCAGCCGGACGACCGGCCCTTTGATCCGGAGGTCGTGAAGCAATGGCTGCCGGTGACGCAATATATCGGCGGCGTCGAGCATGCGATCCTGCATCTGCTCTATGCCCGCTTCTGGACGCGGGCGCTGGCGAGTATCGGCAAGCTGGACTTTACCGAGCCGTTTGAAAGCCTGTTTACGCAGGGGATGGTGACGCACGAAACCTACAAACATGGCGATGGCAGCTGGCTGTCTCCGGATGAGGTTCAGAAAAACGGTGCCGACTGGACGATGATCGCCGACGGATCACCGGTGACCCCGGGCCGGGTCGAGAAAATGTCGAAGTCGAAAAAGAACGTCATCGACCCCGATCCGATCATCGAACAATATGGCGCCGATGCGGTGCGCTTCTTCATGCTCTCCGACAGCCCGCCCGAGCGCGACCTACCCTGGTCCGAAGCGGGCATTGAAGGCAGCTGGCGCTTTGTCCAGCGGCTCTGGCGCTTGTTTCTGTCCGTCGCCGAATCTGGCGATGCCGCTGCTATCGAAGACAAGCCGCTGCAGCGCAAATTGCACCAGACCATCGCCGGCGTGGCCGATGACGTCGAGGCGCTGTCGTTCAACAAGGCGGTGGCGAAGGTCTTCGAACTGGTCAATCTGACCGAGAAATCCGCGCCGTCGGTCGATCGCAACGACGCGATCAGGGCACTGGCCCGGATCGTCGCGCCGATGGTGCCGCATATCGCCGAGGAAGCCTGGGCGCTGCTCGGCGAAACCGGTCTGATCGCGGATGCGCCGTGGCCCGAGGTGGACGAGAGCCTGCTGGTCGAGGACGAAGTCACGATCGCGGTGCAGGTGCGCGGCAAGCTGCGCGACACGCTCACGACGGCCAAGGGCAGCAGCAAGGAAGATCTGGAAGCGCTTGCCCTCGCCTCCGAGAAGGTGCAGCGTAGCCTGGATGGTGCCGAGATAAAGAAGGTGATTGTCGTGCCCGACCGACTGGTGAATATCGTTATATGACGCGCATCCTGGCCAGGATCGTTGCGATCGCGGCGCTTTCCGCCCTGCTGGCGGGATGCAATCTGCGTCCGCTTTATGCCGGCGGCACCAGCGGCCCGGTCGCCAGCGAACTCGGCCACATCGAGATCGAGCCGATCGCCGGCAAGGCGGGCTGGCTGGTCCGCAATGCCCTCAAGGATCAGCTCGAGGCCTTCGAGGGACAGCAGACGAAATATCGCCTGACCGTGGCCCTAGAAGACAAGATCGCCGGCTTCGGCGTGCGCAACGATGACCGGATCACCCGCGAGCGCAGAACCCTGCGCGCCCGCTATCAGCTGGTCCGCCTGGCCGACTCGGTGGTCGTGCTTGAGGCAACGGCGGGCTCGGACGCTGGTATCGACGTGGTCTCTTCCGAATATGCAACGCTGGCGGCGGAAGATACCGCGCTGGAGAATCTGGCGACACGGGTGTCCAACCAGATTGTAACGCGCCTTTCCCTTTTCGCCCGGACCGAGGCCAACGCGTCCCCGGGTCAATGAAGGTCAAACCGGAAGAGATTGTCAGGCGACATCGCAGTTCTCCCGATGCGTTCCGGCTGGTGCTGCTGTGCGGGCCCAATGTCACCCGCTGCCAGGCCCTGGTCGAGGAACTGGTGCAGCCGATGGTGCAATCTGCCGAGCGGGTCGACATGACTCTCTCCGACATCGCGGAGGGACCGGGGCGGCTGAACGATGAAGCCAATTCGGCCTCGCTGTTCGGGGACAAACGCTATATTGTGCTGCGGCTGAACAGCGGCGAAGCGGTCCGCGCGACAGCGGCGATAGAGAATTTCCTGGCCAGCGAAACCGGCGGGGATCCGGTGTTTGTGATCGCTCCCGGAATGGGCGACAAGACGGCGCTGGCAAAAAGCATCGCCGCGGCACCGGATGCGCTGATCGCGACCTGCTACGAGACGAGCCCGCAGGAGGCGGTGGCCGCAATCCAGACGATCGCTAGGCAGGAGGGCCTGCAGCTAAGCCGGCCCATGGCCCAGGAAATCGCCGCGCTGACCAGCAATGATATGGTGCTGGCGCGCATGGAAGTGGAGAAAATCGCCCTCTACCTGGACGCGACTCCGGATCATCCCCAGAGTCCGGAACCCGATATTCTGCAGCTGCTGGGTGCCGAAAATGATGAAGAGGATATCAATCTGCTGATTCAGGTGGCGCTCAACGGGGACGCCTCTCGGCTGGCGCAGGAAATCGCAGCGACCCGCGCGCAGGGCTTCAGCGAGATCGGCCTGATCCGGATCATGCTCCGCCATCTCGTCAAGCTCGCCGAACTGCGCGGCAAGGTCGACAAGGGTGGCAAGGTCGATGCCGTTGCCGGACATCCCAGCGTCTTTTTCAAGGACCGGGATAATTTCAAGCGACAGCTGCATCTCTGGTCGTCCGCCCATATCGCACGGCTGATCGAGCGGATCCTGCAACTGGAAATCACGATGAAAAGCAGCGGCCAGCCCGACCAGGTGCTGCTCGAGGAAGAATTGCTGCTGATCGCCCGCAAGGCGGCCAGCAGCCGCTAGTCATTCATAGCTGGCGGTGATCGCGATTCGACCCCGGAACTGTCCGTTGGCGTCGCCCCGGACGCGCAGCTGGCCGCCGAAGGCGAAGGTCAGCCGTCCGGTCTGATCCAGTCGTGCCAGCGGCGGCAAGTCGGTTTCGAGCCGCTCCAGCTCCGCCGTCGACCCGTTGGGTGCACTGAGCTGGATCCGCTCCGGCAGAAAGATCCGTACGCTGCGTCCCGGCTCCCCGGTCAGTCGTCCTTCGCCGTGAAGCGCCAGACCGCCCAGATTGGCGATGCCGCCCTGTATCTGCCGACCGCCCGACTTCGGATCGATGCTGACCACGCCGCCGTCGCTACCGAGCAGGGCGAGGCGCGAGAAATCGAGATCGGTGGTGATCTCTATCTGCAGGGGAATTTCCGGTTTCCCATCGGCCGCATTTGCGAGGCTAGGCGTGGCAGAACCGGTGTCACACAGGCGGCACTGGGCATGCGAGCGCTCTGACGGCACGGCCAGACCTGCGGTCGCGGCGGCACCGATCAGCAAGATTTTCCCCAGCATCTTCATGGCCACGGAATTTGGCCAAATATGCCTAATATCCGGTTAAGATCCTTGTCGATCCGGCGCGTTTCTCTTCGTCTGGTCCCTTGACCGAACAGGCTCCAGCGCCCATCTAGCTGGCATGGGAAAAACAATCTTGAGCGACGAACAATGGCGGCGGCAGCTGTCGCCGGAACAATATCACATATTGCGCGAAGCCGGCACCGAGCGACCGTTTACCGGAGCATTGAACACCGAATATCGCGACGGCGAATTTTTCTGCGCCGGCTGCGGCAGCAAATTGTTTGAATCGCAACACAAGTTTGACAGCGGCTGCGGCTGGCCCAGCTTTGACGCGCCAGCCGATTCCGAAGCGGTCACCGAGATCGAGGATAATAGCCTTGGCATGCGCCGGGTCGAGATCCGCTGTTCAACCTGCGATGGCCATCTCGGCCATGTTTTTCCCGACGGTCCGACCGAAACCGGACTGCGCTATTGCATGAACAGTGCCGCCATGGCGTTTGAACCCAAGCCGGAATGATTTTTCCTGTGCTTCCCCGTTCAGCCTGCAGTAAGGGGCTGACACGCTAGAAATCTTGAGGTCAGGATAAAATCGGGTGGATCAATATGGCGCGCGCCAAAAAACGCAATAACAAGCAGGGGCCGGTGCGCAAATGGCTGTGGCGGTTCACAAAGGCCGGCCTGGTAGTCGGGCTTCTCGGCGCCATTGCCCTGGTCGTTGCGGTGCTTGTCGTCCGTTCCTCTCTCCCCGGCTTCGAGGATTTGAAGTCTTCCCCCAACGGCCAGATGATCCGTGTGCTGGATGTAAACGGCAAGGAGCTGTTTTCCATGGGGCCGAGCTATGGCGAGTGGCTGCAATATGATGACATTCCGCAGGTCATGAAAGACGCCATGGTGGCGGTCGAGGACCGGCGCTACGAAAGCCATTTCGGGGTCGATCCGATCGGCATCGCGCGGTCGCTCCAGGTGCGGGTACAGCGCGGCCACTGGGCCCAGGGCGGATCGACGATCACCCAGCAGCTGGCCCGGAACGTGTTCCTCAACAACGACCGCACTTTTGGCCGCAAGGGCCGGGAGATGCTGCTGGCTCTGGCGATGGAACGGAAATTCTCCAAGGAACAGATTCTCGAGCTCTACCTGAACAAAGTCTATTATGGCGGCGGCGCCTATGGCATCGACGCCGCGTCGCGCCGGTTCTTCGCGCATGGTGCCCGAGATCTCGATCTTGCCGAGGCCGCAATCATTGCCGGTCTGGTCAAGGCTCCGTCCCGCTATTCGCCGACCGCTGACGCCACTGCTGCGCTTGGCCGGGCGAGCGTGGTTCTGGAGGTCATGCAGGACGCC
>CAWUKF010000206.1:0-4898 GCA_963922745.1 uncultured Sphingomonadales bacterium | reverse complement strand
ATCCGGTCGACATACTCGCGGGTCATGGACGCAATGCCGGTCAGATGCTGCACCGTATTGAGCGCGCTGCGCTCGGCGGTCAGCATTGCACGGCCCCTGCCCCTCAGCCGCATGATATCCGTGCCGGCCTCAACCAGCTCGCCTTCCGCAACCAGGATTTCGATCTCCACCTCGGGATCGAGATGGCGGAAAAAGGCCTCGGCAATCGGCAGCCCGGCGATCACCGCATCATGGCGGCTGTCCATCACGCCGGAGAATATGGCGGTCTCGGGGATCACCGCTTCCGATGTGACATCGCGGCCTGTCGGACCGAGATCCTCGGCGAGGGTGGCGGCGACAAAAGCGTCGAGATCGAAGCGGTCAAGGGTGAAGGTCATGGCAGTTGACCTAACCCAATCGCCTGTCTGGTGAAAGCGGGAATCTGCCTTCTCGATTCAGCGGGAAGGTTGTGACGGCGCGGCGAGGAATGAGTCTAGCCGGAGCTGGACGAGGGCGCGCTACCTGAAACTATCTCCGTTAGTGGTGAGCCTGTCGAACCACGCCTCTCGGTCGAGAAGCGTCCTTCGACAGGCTCAGGACTAACGGTTGGCCGAAACTGTCATGGCTTGTCGCACTCGGCTTGTTGTGATAACTATGTTTTTCACATATACAGAAGCATGGATTTTGAATTTGATCCAGCCAAGGATGCGATCAACCGGGCCAAGCATCATCTGCCCCTCTCGTTCGGGCAGCGAATTTTTGATGATCCTTTTCATACCGTGACCGAAACGATCCGGCTCGGCGATGAGGAGCAGCGCTTCAAGCTGATCGGTGAAGTGGATGGAAAATTATTCACGGCGATCCATGTTTGGCGGGATCACGTTGTCAGGTTCATCTCGGTACGGAGGAGCAACAGAAGTGAACAAAGAGACTATGATAGCAATTCCGGCGGACCCGAATGATCCGGAAGACCGCGACGTCAGCGTCGCGGCCCTCGAACGCGCCCATATGGGCCGCTTCATCCGGGTATTGCGCTATGACCTCGGCATGACCCAGGAAGAATTTGCCCGGACCTACGGCATCCCGCTCGCCAATATCCGCCAGTACGAGATCGGCCGCCACATGCCCCCGCCCGCAGTCCGCGCCTATCTCAAGGTAATCCGCGCCGAACCGGAAGTGGTGAAGCGGGTGATGGCGGGGTAGATTGCCCCTCTCCCTTAAGGGAGAGGGTTGAGGAGACTTGGCAGCTTGCTGCCTAGTCGTAGCTGGGTGAGGGTGCACTGCTCTCGATAGTGAGGAACACCCTCATCCAACTGCGCCTAATCCTGCGGATAAGGCTCCATATCCTTCTCCCTCACGGGAGAAGGAGTAAAGAGTGTCCGAAAGTGACAATCTGTCCCACCACTTTGTCAGTCCCGCGAACGCGGGGATCCAGTCGTTAGGCAAAAAGGAAACATTCGCTCAGATGAACGCCATTCCGTCTGGAACAGATGGTTTACCCCTCATGCGCCAGATCAGTCGGCCCCAAATCCCCCTGCCCGACCGTCGCGCTCGCCATTTCCATCATCTTGTCAATCGACTTGCGCGCCTGCAGCCGCAGCTCTTCGTCCATCTCGATCCGCGGCTCGAGATCGCGCAGCGCCACGTAGAGTTTCTCCATCGTGTTCAGCGCCATATAGGGGCAGATATTGCAGTTGCAGTTGCCATCCGCGCCGGGCGCGCCGATGAAATTCTTTTCCGGCAACGCCTTTTCCATCTGGTGGATGATATGCGGCTCGGTGGCGATGATGATCGTGTCGCCTTCAAATTCCTTGGCAAATTTCAGGATCGCGCTGGTCGAACCGACCATGTCGGCGTGATCGAGAATATAGGCCGGGCATTCCGGATGCGCCGCCACCGGCGCGCCGGGATGCTGGGCCTGCAGTTTCAGCAACTCGGTCTCGCTAAATGCCTCGTGGACGATACAGACACCGGGCCAGAGCAACATCTCGCGACCGGTTTTCTTGGAAACATAGCCGCCCAGATGCTTGTCGGGGCCGAAGATGATCTTCTGATCGAGCGGGATCTGCGACAGGATATGTTCCGCCGACGAACTGGTGACGATAATGTCGCTCAGTGCCTTCACCGCAGCCGAGCAGTTGATGTAGGTCACGGCGATATGGTCGGGATGCTCGTCCCGGAACGCCTTGAACTTGTCCGGCGGGCAGCTGTCTTCGAGGCTGCAACCGGCATCCATATCCGGCAATATAACAATCTTCTCCGGCGACAGGATCTTGGCGGTTTCGGCCATGAATCGTACGCCGCAGAAGGCAATCACATCGGCATCGGTTTCCGCCGCCTTGCGCGACAGTTCCAGACTGTCGCCGACGAAATCGGCAATATCCTGAATTTCCGGCTTCTGATAATAATGGGCGAGGATGATCGCGTTGCGCTCCTTGCGCAGCTTGTTGATTTCCTCGACAATATCAACCCCGGCCAAGCTGCCGCCAATTCCACCACGTGCGTCCATTTTAAAATTCCAATTCCTTTTACCGTTCGTGCTGATCCTGCCGAAGCATGATTCATCTGCCCGTCCAACAAGCTTGGGGCGAACGAAGTTTCTGATTCCCGGCGAGTTTAGGGCAAGTTACCGCCCAATGGAAATCAATTGCTGATCCGGAATTTGACAATCCGGTCGGTCACTTTCTGCTCGGCATCCATGCCGCCCAGAATATAATAATCCTGACCGGCCTGGGCGAGACCCCGATGGTCCATACTCGGTTCAGCCAGCCGCCCCAGTTCGATCCATTTATCCTTTTTCAGATCATAGGCAAAAAAGCCGCCCGAAGGGTTGGCCGGCACCCCGTCATAGCCGATGCCGTCATAATTATAGGGATTGTCGCCGCCGCCCGCAAATATGATCCGCTGTCCTGCCTCGTCGCCCACAGCCGCCATCCGGTATTTCGCCGAACCGGGGTGGGCGTCCACTCCGCGCCACGTGATCTGCGTCGGACTTTTCGGATCAATATCGCCGCGCCAGGTCAGTTTCGCGGGTACAAATTTGCGCTTGCCGTCGGCGAAGACGGTCGCGACCCCGTCGCTGACGATGATGCTGTTGCCTGCTATGCCGCCAGCATGGCCGAATACCGGCGTGCCCGGAAAGGGCGTTGCCTCGGTCCACGCACCGGTCTGCGTATCGAACAGCTGCACGGTGCTGACATTGCCCTCGTCATGCCAGCCGGAAATGACATAGATGAACCGGTTCTGATAGGGCACCACCACGGCATCATCGACCGGCGTCGGCATGTCGGCCTTCTGTTCATAGCGGCCGGTGGCGGGATCAAAGGCAAACACCTCCGGCGTCGAAACCTCATCGCCATTGGCCGCTACCGTATAGCCGCCAAAAATATAGATTTTGCCGGCCACCGGTACCGCAGCGCTGGCCAGCCGTCCTTCCGGAACCGGGACCGAAGCAATGATCTTGCACGATTGCGTGGCAATCACGCAGGCATAGGCGGCGTTGCTGGTGTCTTTCCAGCTCTTGCCCGCTTTCAGACCGTTGAAACTGTACAGGGTGGAACCATCCGGTCCGTCGATCACTGCCACTGCGTTATTGGTGATCGGCTCCGGCAAGCTGAAACCGACCGTCTGCGACACCGGTTCGGGTTGCGGGCTGCGCTCGCACCCGGACAGTGTCAATCCGGTCAGCAGCATCGCCGCCATGGCGGTGATCGACAGTCTCATTGCGCCTCTTTCCTCTTCTGCTGTTGTTCGGCCAGCACCTCCCGGATCGGCCGCGAATAATCCCAGCGCTCCTTGTAGCGGCTGCGTTCATAGGGGAAGAAGGCATCGATTTTCGCCTCTACGCCGGCAGCCTGCAACGGCACCGCAAAATTGTGGCGGACCGCGCGCCGAGCGGCTTCCCGCGCCAGCCGGAGCTGCACCGGATTCTGCGCCTGCCGCGCCAGTTCCTCGACGCCCTTCCTGCGATTGGCCTGATCTAGGACATTCTCGGCATCGGTCAGCGCCATCAATATGCCGCCGTCATCATAGGTCTGGATCCGTTCGATCTGCACCTCGGGCCGGGCAATCTCGATCGCCGGAATCTCGACATAAAGCGTATTGTCGCGGGCATCCCAGCGCACATTGTCGGCGTCGAGCTTGGCCAGGTCGAGCTCGTAGCGGACGCTTCCGGGCATGATCAGGGTCTTGCGCGCCGACAGGCCGAGCTTGGTCAGCGTCGTGGTAACGGTGGCGTTGAAACTTGCCGAAAAGACCGTCAGCCGGTTCTGTTCCTGCATATTGGTGAGGCTGGCATTGGCGATCGACACAGGATCGGGGCTGATGCTGCTCTCGACACGGTCGAACAGGGCCCAGGCCAGCGCGCCCAGCAGGAGAAGAACGCCGAGCAGGATGATGGCCGGGGCCCAGCGGCTGCGTTCTGCACGGTCGCTCATCCGGCCATGCTCCAGACCTCGCCCGATTGCGCCACAATCCCGCGATCGTGCAGGTCGATCAGATGCGCGCGCACCGACTGGCCGGCCGCGCCAGTCAGGCGGGGATCGAGCCCCTTGTACATCTGTGGCACCATATCGGCGATTGCTGCGGGTCCCTCCTGCAGCAGTTTCATGATCTGCCGCTCGCGCTGCTTGCGGTGTCCCATCATGCCGCGAACCAGCTGCCGCGGGTTAGGAACCTTCTTGCCATGGGCGGGATAATAGACCTTGTCTTCGCGCTCGTAGAGCTTCTGGAGGCTGGCCATATAGTCGGCCATATTGCCGTCCGGCGGCACGATCACGCTGGTCGACCAGGCCATGACATGATCGCCGGTGAACAGTGCGCCCGATTCCTGTACGGCCAGACAGAGATGATTGGACGTATGGCCGGGCGTCGCCACTGCCTCGATCGTCCAGCCGTCGCCGGCGACCGTCTCGCCGTCG
>CAWUKF010000205.1:0-4956 GCA_963922745.1 uncultured Sphingomonadales bacterium | reverse complement strand
GGGGAATGTCGCAACGCCGGCCACGCTTTTGGGCTGCATTCCCTCCAATGGCTGGGAGTGGGCCGGCGCTATTCCAAGAGGTCACGCATTGCGCACCAAATGAATTTGACGACGCCCTCTGATAAACTAGATTTTGACCAGCAATTTGCCGGTATTGCCGCCCGTATACAGCAGGTTGAGCGCCCGAGGCGCAGATTCCAGGCCATCGACGACATGGAGAGGCATGGTCAGTTTTCCCTCGGCAAGCCAGCCAGCAAGCGCGGTCATCGCCTCCGGAAAGCGGTCTTCGTGATCCAGGATCACGAAGCCGCGAACGGTGAGCCGCCGCATGATCAGGTTGCGGAACATATAAGGGCCGGGGATCGGTTCGTTGCTGTTGTAGGAGGAAATCAGCCCGCAGATGACGACATGGCCGAAATCCTTCATATGGGTCAGCGATGCGTCCAATATGTCGCCGCCAACATTTTCAAAGCACAGGTCGATGCCGTCAGGGCAGAGCGCGCCCAGCCGTTCGGTGACATTCTCGTTTTTGTAATTGATCGCGCCGTCAAAGCCGAGATCGTCGGTCAGCATCGCACATTTCTCGTCGCTCCCGGCGATACCGATGACCTTGCAGCCCTCGTTTTTCGCGATCTGGCCAACCATCGTACCGACCGCGCCGGCCGCACCGCTCACGACGACTGTATCGCCGCTTTTGAGATTTCCGATATCGTGCAGACCGACATAGGCTGTGGGTCCCGCGACGCTGAGGATGGCAAAGGCTTCGGCGAGGTCGATGCCGTCGAGCGACGGAAATACGGAAAATCCGGTCCCGTCGGTGACGATATAGTCAGACCAGCTGTGCAGCCCTGCGGCGTGTGCGCCGACCGGAAATGCGCTGTTTCTGCTCTCGACGATCTCACCGAATACAAAACCGCGCATCGGTTCGCCAATCCGTACTGGCTCCATATAAATGTCCCAGTCGCTAAGCCAGACGCGATTGGTCGCATCGAGGGAGAGATAGAGGGTGCGGAAGAGGATTTCGCCCTCTTTCAGGTCGGGTACCGGCTCTTCGTGCAGGACGAGGGTGTTGTCTTCGATCATCTCTTTGGGGCGCTCGTTGAAGTACCAGCGGCGGGCGGTCTTGTCGCTCATCTTTGCTCTCCAGATCGTGATGGGCCAGCTTATCCGCCGGCCCTGTTTTCATATAATGTGACGACACAGGCGCCGCCCAGTCCGATATTGTGCTGCAGCGCTAGGCGCGCACCTTCGACCTGCCGTGCCCCCGCGTCGCCGCGCAATTGCGTGGTTAGCTCGAAACACTGGGCCAAGCCAGTAGCGCCCAGCGGGTGGCCCTTCGATAACAGTCCCCCGGAAGGATTGGTAACCACTTTCCCGCCATAACTATTGTTGCCGTCTCGGATGAACCGCTCCGCTGTACCGATCTCGGTCAATCCCAGCGATTCATAGCTGAGCAGTTCGTTGGCGGTGAAGCAGTCGTGCAATTCGACCACATCGAGATCATCGGGACCGATCCCGGCTGCTTCATACACCTGATTCGCGGCGTTGCGGGACATGCTTGCACCAACCGTTGCGGCAAGATTCCCGCCGTCGAAAGAATCCGGCCGGTCCGTGGTCATTGCCTGACCGGCAATAACGATGTCGGTGCCAATTCCCTGACGGGCGGCGAAAGACTCGCTGCAAAGGATTGCGGCCGCCGCGCCGCAGGTTGGCGGGCAACATTGCAGACGGGTGAGAGGACCATACATAAGAGGTGATTCCAGGATCTCATCGGCGGACAGCGCCTCCCGAAATACGGCGAGAGGATTGTTCGCCGCATGGCGGCGCGCCTTTTCGGCGATCAGCGCAAAAGTGCGGTCTTCCGCGCCATATCGCTCCTGATATTCCAGAGCAGCACCGCCGAACAGACGCAGCGCCATCGGACTGTCGGAAGGGCCCAGCCGCGCTTCGCATGTATCGAGAAAATCGTCCAGCGGGTCTGGCCGGTCATCATATATGCTGACCAAAGCGCCGCGCTTCATCTGTTCGAAGCCCAGCGCAATCACGCAGTCCGCCGCGCCGCTGGCGATCGCCTGACGAGCCAGCCAAAGGGCCGTCGAGCCAGTCGCGCAATTATTGTTGACGTTGATGATCGGGATGCCGCTCAATCCGCTCGGATAGAGCGCGGCCTGACCGGACGTGCTGTCGCCATAGACGTAGCCGACATAGGCCTGCTCGATCAGCGGATAAGCGATGGCTGCGTCCGCCAGCGCGTCTGCGACAGCGTCGGTCGCCATCGCGCGGTAATCGCGGGCTTTGCCCGGCGTGGTAAAGGGGGTCATCGCAACGCCTGCAATGATCACGGACCGGGACATCATGCTCTCCTGTCAAACTTGGTCTTTAAACTATGGCCGGACTTTATGGCGACCTTGACCCTTGCCTGTGACCGGACCTAAGCCATCACACCACCCAAAAGGGTGGGGCGAGGATCGGGTTGGCCACTAAAATGGGTAGGAACGAACACAGAATCGGCAAAAAATGGCCGGAAATGGAGAGTGGGCCGGTGGATCTGCGGCGTGAGAGCCTTCTTGATCGTATCCAGTCGAGCAGTGCGCAACTGATTCTTGCGCAGGCACCGGCCGGCTATGGAAAATCGTCTCTGTTGCGGCAATTGGCGGCAACCGAAGTCGAATCCGGCGGATCGGTCGGTTGGATCACTCCCGTTTCTCAGGACGGTGATCTGTCGCGCTTCGTTCAGATGTTTATCGGGACTTGCGAGCGTTTGATCGAAGATACGGGTGGCAAGCTGCGGCGGACGACCCGCGATATTCCAGCACTGATTTCCGCCATCAACGGTCCCGCTTTGCTGCTACTGGACGAGTATGACCAGTTTGCCCACGGTCAGGCCGACGCGCTGCTTGGCCAGATTATAGAGCAACTGCCGCCGGGCAAGCGTATCGCGGTTGCGACGCGGACGATGCCTGATCTCTCCAGTGCCCGGCTCAAACTATCTGGCCGGGCCATTGTTCTGGGCAGCATTGATTTGCGCTTCGATCTGGGCGAGTCGTACCAGTTTCTGTCGGAGCGCTGTCGATTGGGACTCGAAGAAGTGCGCGAATTGCACAGCCGTATTGATGGCTGGCCGGCAGCGCTCCAGTTTATCAACCTCTCGCTCGCTTCTCAGAAACAGGGTGCAGCAAAGGCGCTAAGAAGTGGTATGACGCAAGAGGTTGTCGATTATCTTGCTCAGGAAGTCTTCCATCTGCAAAATGCCGAAACCCAGAAAGCGTTGCTCGGCATCTGCCTGGCCGACCGGCTCTGTGCCGAATTGGTCAATCACAAACTGGGCGGCACAGGAGGGCGCGCCCTGCTTAATCGGTTGTCCGATGGGGGATTGTTCCTGGATCCGGTGGACGGAGACCAGCATTGGTTCCGCTTTCACCCGCTTTTCGGCGATTTTCTGCGAGCTCAGGTGCGACAGGAAAATACCCCGGATGCATTGACGGAGCGCCATGTCCGGATTGCGGACTGGTTCGCGGCGGAAGATATGCGCGAGGTCGCGATCAGCCACTATCTTGCGGCCGGGCAGCAGGAGAGCGCTGCTGCCTGCCTTGAGCAAGTGGCCGAGCAGCTTGTACGGGAAGAGCGGCTCGGGTTGCTGGTCTCTTTGTTTGAACAACTTGACCAGGACGTGCTTATGGGCAGCACCAAACTGCTCGACGCGGCGGTGATTGCCTATGGCTTCCGCCGCCAGTTCGCCAAGGCCCACCGGCTGCTCAACCATTGCGAGACAGCGCTTGCGAAATCCGATGGCGGTGAGGTCGCGGCGGCCGAGTTGGAGGTTCGCAGGTGTTTCGTCCTTGCGGCGGAGGACCGGGTCGTAGAGATGGGCGAACGCGCCCGGGATGCCGAAAAGTGGCTGGGCGATGACCAATCCTTTTCCAAGGCGGTGGCCTTTAACGCTTATGCTTTTTGGCTCGGCGCGCAGAGCGCGTTTCCGGAAGCGCATGAACTGCTCCTGCGTGCCCGCCCGCTCCATGAAAAAGCGCGCAATTATTTCGGTCGCTCCTACGCGAATGCCATCCATGCAAGTCTGAAAATTTCGCAAGGCCTTCTGGGTGAAGCGATTGATGACCTGCGCCGGGCGTTGCGGGAGCTGGATGTCGAAGGACCGGGCGGGATCATGGCAGGCGGCGTCGTCGCCGCGCCGCTGGGCGAAGCTTTATATGAGCGCAACGATATAGACGAAGCCGAACGGATAATTACCGACTATCTTCCGCTGATCCAGCAGCAGTGCATTGTCGATCCGCTCTGTTCAGGCGTGGTGACACTCGCCCGGATCGCCAGACTGAAAGGAAAGCCGGAATATGCCCATGAGCTCTATGAATATCTGATCGACTCGGGCCACAAATATGGCTTGAGCCGGCTCGTCGATTGCGGGCGGGCAGAACTGGTTCGCGAAGCCGTATTGCAGGGGGATATCAGCACAGCCGAGCGACGCTTCGGGGCGCTGGGTCCCGAGGCACGACTGCCAACCGAGGGCCAGCTCATCTATTCCAGCGGTGAACTTGAGGTGCAGCGCATCACCTATATACGTCTGCTCGTCCACAAGGGCAGTCATGCCGAAGCGCGTGCTATGATCCAGTCGGAAATTCGCACGGCCACGGTCAAGCACAGGATTCGCCGGCTGATCCGTCTCAAGACATTGCTCGCAATCAGCCTGGAGATGGACGGACAGCTCGGCCATGCCAGGCGGGTGATGATGGAGGCGGTTGCCCTTGCCGCACCAGCCCGAATGTACCGCATTTTCCTCGACGAGGGTCCTGCGGCCATCCGTATGCTCAACCATCTGGCGAGCGACAATTTTACCCATGATCCCGATTGGGCTGTGGATGACGTTGCGCGCTATGTAAAATTGCTCGTCAAGGCGGCGGAAGGCGGAGCCAGTGAAAAGACCGCTATTTCCGATCTCGCCGC
>CAWUKF010000204.1:0-4965 GCA_963922745.1 uncultured Sphingomonadales bacterium | reverse complement strand
TCAAAAACGCAGTCCACGTGAAGGAGCAAAATATGGATCGTGGTCAAAAGACCGAAGCGGTTGCCGCTCTGAACGCTGTTTTCAAGCAGGCCGGGGTGGTCGTGGTAACACGCAACCTGGGTCTGACCGTCGCGCAATCAACGGCGCTGCGGACGAAAATGCGGGACGAAGGCGCGAGCTTCAAAGTCTCTAAAAACCGCCTTGCCAAGCTGGCTCTGGAAGGTACCGACTATGCCCCGATAGCAGATATGCTGACGGGTCCGGTCGCGCTTGCCACATCGGATGATCCGGTGGCCGCTGCCAAGATCGCAGTGGAATTTGCAAAAACCAACGAACGTCTTGAAATCGTTGGCGGCGCAATGGGTGACACCCTTCTTGACGAAGCGGGCATCAAATCGCTGGCCTCCATGCCTTCGCTTGACGAACTGCGCGGAACGATTGTGGGATTGCTTGTCGCACCACAAACGAAAATCGCACGGGTTCTCGTCGAGCCGGCGACCAGTGTCGCACGCGTAATCGGCGCTTATGCTGCTGCGGGTGAATGAATTTAACTTTTCAAATATTTAGAAAATTGGAGCGTATTTAAAATGGCTGATATTGCAAAACTGGTTGAAGAACTTTCGAAACTCACCGTCATGGAAGCGGCTGAACTGTCCAAGGCACTGGAAGAAGAGTGGGGCGTTTCCGCTGCCGCTGCTGTTGCTGTTGCCGGCCCTGCTGCTGCAGGCGGTGGCGAAGCTGCTGAAGAGCAGAGCGAATTTGACGTGATCCTGACCGGCGACGGCGGCAAGAAGATCCAGGTCATCAAGGAAGTCCGTGCGATTACCGCTCTGGGCCTCACCGATGCCAAGGCTCTCGTCGAAGGCGCGCCAAAGGCGATCAAGGAAGGCGTCAACAAGGCCGAAGCAGAAGAAATCAAGGCGAAGATCGAAGCTGCCGGCGGTACCGTCGAACTCAAGTAAGCCTTACGGTTTATCGAAACTATCAAGGGCGGCTTCCGGTTCGGAAGCCGCCCTTTTTCTATGCCGGGTTCCAGGGCAAACAGAGCCGGATTTCCCGGCACCCCTCCCTCCAGAATGATTGACAGCGTCCGGCGCCTGCGCGATCAGGGGCTTTCACGATCCGCGAGGGACAAGATGACCGACAATCAGGACCTGATCGATCTCGTGCGGACCATCCCGGATTATCCGAAGCCTGGCATCCAGTTTCGCGATGTCTCGACCCTGCTGCTCGACGGCCCCGCCTTTCGCCGGACCATCGACCGGATGGTTGCACTGGTAGACCCCAACAGCTTCGACCTGATCGCCGGCATAGAGGCGCGCGGCTTCATCGTGTCTGCGGCGATGTCCTACGCGCTGGAAAAGGGCAAGCTGATGCTGCGCAAGCCCGGCAAGCTGCCCGGCAAGGCGGTGAGCATCGACTATGCGCTGGAATATGGCACCGACCGGATAGAGATGCATGTCGATGCGATCCTGCCCGGTCACCGTGTGCTGCTGGTCGATGATCTGCTCGCCACCGGTGGCACCGCCATGGCTGCCACGCAATTGCTGCGCGGTCAGGGTGCGCTGGTCGAGCAGGCGCTGTTCATCGTCGACCTGCCGGATCTCGGCGGCGCGCAAAAGCTTGCCGCCGCTGGCGTCGCACCGAGCGCCCTGATGGCCTTTGCCGGTGATTGACCATATCGCGATCATCACCGGCGTGCAGGACGAGGCCGACGCCTTCCTGCGCGATCATCCGGTCACGCGCGTCGAAAGCCCGCTGGGCAAAATTCGACAGCTGGACCATGCCGGAAAGACCGTCTCCATCCTGTGCTCCGGCATCGGCAAGGTCCACGCCGGCGCGGCGGCCCTTTATATGCACAGCCACTTCCAGCCAGATCTGTTTCTGGTCATCGGCACTGCTGGCCATGTCAGCGCGCTCGCCGGGGACTGCTTCTATCTCGGCGAATCCCTGCAGGCCGATTATGGCACGCTGGAAAAGTTCGGCGACCATGACGGCTTCACCCATTATAATGCGGGCGCATGGCCGATCGGTCCATCAGACTGGAAGCCTTTCCAGTCCCATCCCATGCCAGCCGCGCTCGCTCTGCCCCAAGCGCGGATCGCAACCGCCGACTGTTTCGTAAAATGCCCGGACCGCTCCGGCTATCTGCGCGATGTGCTCAAAGCCGATCTGGTCGATATGGAGACCGCGGCGGTAGCGCAGATTGCCGCATTGCTCGATATTCCCTGGGCCGGGATCAAGGCGGTCACCGACGGTGCCAACAGCGACAGTTCAGGCGATTTCCACGCCAATCTCGAACGCGCCGCCAATCGCGCGGCAGACGAAGCGGCAAGGTTTATTAAATTGCTGTGATTGCAATTGAAAATAGGCTGCACTTCATGCCAGTATTATTAGGTCTTTGACGGGAACTGAGAGTGAGCGATGTGATCAGGGGAAGCTGTCTGTGCGGAGACGTTACCTTCTCCATTCGCGGGAAGACCGGACCAATCGGCCAATGTCATTGTTCCAAATGCCGGAAAGTGTCGGGTACCGATGGTAATGCGGTCATGCACGTCAGGCTCGAAAATTTCTCGTGGGATAGCGGCGAGCAGCGGATCGAAAAATATTACCCTCTCGATGACAAAGGGTGGCACTCAACCTTCTGCCGCAAATGCGGCAGTCCTCTCCCGTTAAAGGGAGAAGCTAGTGGTTTATATTTCGTGCCGGCGGGACTGCTGGACGATGACCCCGGCCATCGCGGCTATGTCGGCCATATATTTGTCGGTTCCAAAGCGCCATGGGTGACAATCACCGATGGCAGCCCACAATTTTCGGAAAATGTCGGATCGAGCCGACTGGACAAAAAAGAGACCTAGCTCGCCACCCAGTTCCCGTGAAATCCCGGCGGAATCCGGTGCGGCACATGGATCACCGCCTGCGGCTCGCCAAGAAAATCATTGGCGTTCAATATCTGCAACTCGGTGGTTTCATTGGCGGCGTCGATCACCAGCCCGATCAGCCAGCCATCATCTTCCCCGCTATCCTCCGCACGCGGCACGAAGACGAATTCCCCTGGATAACGCTCTTCGCCCAGCTCGCGGGTCTGCGTTTCTCCGCGTTCCAGATCATGCTTGAACAATTGCGATCCGCCGCGGTCAAACACGCCGCTGTCCTTTTCTGCCAGCGCCACGCTGTAAACATAGCGATAGGGCTGCGCCGTCCGGCGCTCGTCATAGCGGGGAAATTCCTGGTTCTTGTCGTGGATGATCTTGCGGTCGACCGATTGGGTGTCCGGGTCGATCGTCCAGCGTTCGAAGCGCGCCCAGTCGCCGCCGGGACCGTAAGGCGACTGCGCGTACATGCTCTCATGCACCACCATATCGACAATCACCTTGCCGTCGGCGGTCTCGAACGCATTGGCCGGATGGAAGACATAGCAGGGCTCGACATCACACCAGATGATATCGTCATTGCTGCCGGTCTTCGGCAGCAGTCCCACGCGAGCGCCATGGCCCGGATTCCAGTCATAGGGAAACTGATATCCCTTGATCAGCCGCTTCATAGACAGGGTTGCCGGCAGATCCAGCACCAGCACATAATGTTCGGTGATCGCACAGTCATGGATCGAAGGCCCGTCCTTGACCGCAATCGGCTCCTCGCGGACGACCTTGCCCTTCGCATCGACCACCACATGCCAGACCGTATTCTGCGTAGCCGCTTCATAGCAGATCGCGTGTCGCTCGCCGGTTTTTGGATCAAGATGCGGATGGGCGGAAAAGGCGTGCGTCAGGGTGCCGTCGAACGGATTATGCCTGATCGTGTCGAGCTCGTCATTCAGCTCGACCGGAAAGCCGCCGGCCTCGACAATCGCGAAGGTCCGGCCGTCAATCCCGACAATATTGGTGTTGGCGGTGTCAGTGCGCGCGTTGCGCGCGCCCGGCTTGCGCGGTTCGTCCAGCGCATCGCTCACCGCATTGCTGCGAATCCAGCGGTTGCGATACCAGGCCGCCTCGCCGCCCCTGATCCGGATGCCATGTGCCATGCCGTCTCCGATAAACCAGTGGTGGCTGGGGCTATGCGCCTTTTTCAGCGGATTGGGGCCGATCCGCAGATAGCGCCCGTCGAGCTGGTCGGGGATGGTCCCCGTCACCTGCATCGCAGAAATCGTCTCCTCGCTCTGCATCGGCGCATGCAGCCCGTCGAGAAACGGATGCCCGCCATTGGGCTCGGGCAGCCGCTTGCGGTTATAACTGGCGACCGCGCTAATCACTGGAGTCACAGCGGAACGGATCGTCTTTTCGATTACGGATGCCATGTCGATTTCCTTCAGTTGAAAATTATATCGGCAGCTGATGCGGCAGCCGCGAGTAACAGCAGGATTCCGCCGGGATGGGGGCGGCGCAGCGCCAGCAGGTTCGCCGCGCCGGAGACGGTGAATATCAGCATGGCCAGATAGACGACCAGATCGCTGCCGTCCTGCCATCGGTTGACCAGAACAGCGATACCGAGTGCCGCCCAGACCAGCGAGTGTAGCTGAAACATCGCCCAGGTCAGATCGCGCATCGGCCTGGCGGCCAATATCCCGCTGGTCTGTTCCCGGAACAACGGCTGCAGCACGACCCGATTGCCGATAATGAAATGCGCTATCGCAACCCCTACGCTCAATAGTGCGGCGGCATAAGCAAATAGCGTCACGGGCAATACTCCTGTTGGCAAATCGACTCGCGATGTTTATGCTGTTAACATGCCAAGCAATGCTAACAGTGTCAACATGTGTCTGCCACAAGGCAAAACATGCTTCCAATTCTTCCAGTGCCAGACCTTCCAATGACCGCGCCCTACCATCACGGTGATCTCCGCGCGGCGGCGCTGGAAATGGGGATGGAGCGGCTCGCCAGTCAGGGGCAGCCCGATCTCGGCCTGCGCGCCCTCGCCCGTGATCTCGGGGTCTCGGCGACCGCGCTCTACCGTCATTTCCCGAAC
>CAWUKF010000203.1:0-4975 GCA_963922745.1 uncultured Sphingomonadales bacterium | reverse complement strand
ATTCTGCTCGACTCGATCACCCGTCTCGGTCGCGCCTATAACACTGTCGTACCGAGCTCCGGCAAGGTCCTGACCGGTGGTGTTGACGCCAATGCGCTGCAACGGCCGAAGCGCTTTTTCGGTGCTGCTCGCAATATCGAGGAAGGCGGTTCGCTGTCGATCATTGCCACCGCGCTGATCGATACCGGCAGCCGGATGGACGAAGTGATCTTTGAAGAATTCAAGGGCACCGGCAACTCGGAAATCGTGCTCGACCGCAAGGTTTCCGACAAGCGGATCTTCCCGGCGCTCGACGTCGGAAAGTCCGGTACCCGCAAGGAAGAATTGCTGGTCGAGGACGAGAAGCTCAAGAAAATGTGGGTGCTGCGCCGGATTCTCATGCAGATGGGCACGATCGATGCGATGGAATTCCTGCTCGACAAGATGAAGGATTCCAAATCCAACGACGATTTCTTCGACAGCATGAACCAATAGGTCTGTCAGACATCCCCGATGATCGTCGAACATGCCATATTGCAGGTCCGACCGGGGCAGCGGACAGCTTTTGAAGCGGCCATGGAGAACGCCAGGCCGCTGGTCGCGTGCCAGCCGGGTTTCCGGTCAATCGAGGTGCGACAGGCTGATAACGATCCGGAACGATATCTGTTTCTGATCATCTGGGATGATATCGAATCGCATCGTGACGGTTTTCGGCAATCGAACGAATATCAGCAGTGGCGTGCCTTGCTTCACCCATTTTACGACCCTATGCCGGTCGTGAACTATTACGGACGATCGATTTTGTGATGATTGAGCTACTATTCCTCTCTTCTTCTGCTGCGGGCCTCGGTTCGCTGTCTGATATCTGGGCGGCGATCGTTCACGATTTTTCGAATATCGGATCGCCGGCCGCACTGGCCGCCTTCGGGCAGGTGGTGCTGATCGACTTGGTCTTTGCCGCCGATAATGCCATCGTGGTCGGGGCACTGGCCGGCGGATTGCCGGCAGACCAGCGGCGGAAGGTGATCCTGATCGGTATCGGGGCCGCGCTGGTCCTGAGAATATTATTTGCGCTGATCGTGGTTCAACTGCTCCAGATCGTCGGCCTGGTGCTGGCTGGTGGCCTGCTGTTGCTCTGGGTTGGCTGGAATTTCTACCGCGAGATATTCCACGAGGGCGAGTCCGCCGGATCGGAAGAGATTCTGGGCGACGAACATAGCGGCGTAAAATCGCCCAAATCCTTCTGGGCTGCGGTCTGGGGCGTAACCGCAGCCGACGTGTCGATGAGTCTCGACAATGTTCTGGGCGTGGCCGGCGCGGCGCGCGAGCATCCCGGGATCCTCGTTATCGGCTTGCTATTATCGGTAGCGCTTATGGGTCTGGCGGCCAATGTGATCGCCAAATATATCGAGCGCTACAAATGGATCGCCTATCTCGGGCTGGCGGTGATCGTCTATGTCGCCGGCAAGATGATCTATACCGGATTGCTGGGGGACGAGCAGACGATTGGTGTGCTGACGCTGTTCTGACGGACTAAGCCTTCATCGTCTCCAGCATCTTGCCCATTTCCTCCCAGACCTTGTTGATGGCCTTCAGCGGCCGGACCATCACCTTGAAATCCTGAATCTTGCCTTCCTCGTTCCAGCTGATGATGTCGACGCCGTTGACGTGGATGCCGTCGAGTTCGAGCTCGAATTCCAGCATCGCCATATTGGCCGCGTCATCTACGATTTCGCGGACATAGCGGAAACTGTCATTGCCCAGCACCACGTCGGCGGCGCTCAGATAGGCCATGACGATCGGCTTGCCGACCTGGGGCGTGTGCACCACGGGGGAGTGGAACACTGCATCTTCCGCCAGCTGGTCGCTGAGGCCGGACTGGCTCTTTTGCTCCATATGGTCGTGCCAGACCTTCAGATTGGCGCGGGCGCTCACGCCAGATGTTCCGCGAAAAAGCTCTCGGTGCGGCGGTCGGCAAGGCTCGCCGCCGTTTCGTTGCGTCGGACTCCGAATTCCGCGGCAAAGCCGTGATCCAGCCCCTCATAATCGTGCAGGGTGACCTTGGGATGGTCGTCAAGGCCGGCGTGCATTGCAGCTTGCGCTTCCGGTGACACAAATCCGTCGGCGGTCGGGATATGCAGCATCACTTCATGGGAAATGGCGTGTTTTTCGCCGAGCAGTCCATCGATACCGACGCCATAATAGCCGACCGATGCCCTTATATCGGTGCGGCAGGCGGTCATGAAGGCGAGCCGGCCGCCGAGACAATAGCCGACGCAGCCGACCTTGTGGCTGCCGACGCCCTGCTGGGCGAAATGAATCGCGGCTTCGATATCGCGAATGCCCTGATCCTGGTCAAATTTGTTCATCAGGTCGAGGGCGGTCTGGAATTCTTCCTCGACATCGGCGTCGAGATCGGTGCCCTCGTTGATCCGCCAGTAGAGATCGGGTGCGAGCGCCAGATAGCCGAGGCTCGCCCAGTGATCGGCCTTGGCCTTGATGCCCTTGTTGACCCCGAATATCTCCTGGATGACGATGATCGCCGCCGTCGCTTTGCCGTCCGGCTTTGCCACATAGCAGGGAAATTCGGAATCCCCGGTCAATGTTTTCACTTTTTCCGTCGCACCCATATTGCAGCTCCTTTGCATCATCACTTGATTCTTTGGTCACAATATCCCCATATCACATGCAGACAAGGTGGAACATCAACCGCTTGGGTGAGGGAGGGGACTTCGCTGCAACGGTCAAACAGAGGAAGACAATATGAAAGTCACCGTTGAACTGGATTGCACGCCGGAAGAGGCCCGTCGCCTGATCGGGCTGCCCGATGTGGCGAAATTGAATGAAAGCTATGTCCAGGAAATGTCGAAATTCCTGCAGGGCGCCAATTCGGTCGAGCAGTTGCAGAATTTCACCAAGATCATTGCGCCGATGGGCGAGGCGGGTCTGAAGATGTTTTCCTCTTTCCTGACCGGGGCGATGGGTGCTGCGTCGGGTGGCGGCAAGTCGTCATCGACCAAGAAAAAGTCCGACTAGCCAGCGTTTCCAGCCATAATGACCGCTGATGACACTATTTTCGCCCTGTCCAGCGGGCAGCCGCCGGCGGCGATCGGAATCCTGCGGATCAGCGGTCCGTCAGCGGGAAAAGCGCTTGTCGATCTGACCGGTAGTTTACCGGAAGCGCGTGTTGGAACCCTCTGTAATATCACCGATATGGTTAGTGGAGAGCTGATTGACCAGGCGCTATGCCTGTGGTTTCCGGGTCCGAACAGCGCCACCGGAGAAGATCTGGCCGAGATTCATTGCCATGGTGGGCGAGCGGTAATCCGGGCGATCGAAGGCGCTCTGGAACAGATGGAGGGCCTGCGCCGGGCCGAGCCGGGGGAATTTACCCGCCGGGCCTTCGTCCACGGCAAAATGGACCTGGCGGAGGCGGAAGGCCTGTCCGACCTGTTGTTCGCCGAAACCGAACTGCAACGCAAGGCGGCGGTGCGCAACGCAGGCGGCGCACTGTCGCGCAGGGTCGATGACTGGCAGCAACAGATCCTGCAGCTGTCGGCGCAGGTTGAGGCGGAACTGGATTTTTCGGACGAGGATGATGTGGCGCCGGCGCAGGCGGAACGGGTGCGGCAGATGGTTGATACGCTCGTCGGAGATATGCGCAGTCTTCTGGCGCGGCCGCGGGCGGAGAAATTGCGCGATGGCATCCGGGTGGTGCTCGGCGGCCCGCCGAACAGCGGCAAGTCGACTTTGCTCAATGCGCTGGTTGAACGGGAAGCGGCGATCGTCTCGGATGTTGCGGGTACCACGCGTGATGTGATCGAGGTGCCGATTGCCCTGGGCGGCGTTCCGTTTCTCTTCATCGATACGGCTGGCGTGCGGGAGAGTGGAGCGGAGACGATCGAGCAGATCGGGATCGACCGCGCGCGCCAGCAATTTGCCAGCGCCGATATCATCCTGTGGCTCGGCGAGGAAGGGCAGGGGCCGCGTTCGGACAATCTGGTGGAAGTTGGTTCCCGCAGCGACCATCCCGAGCACCAGCCGAAGGGCGAGGGGTCGTTCACGCTGTCGCCGGTCAGCGGGGAGGGCATGGATGCACTGGTCGATTTTCTGATCGGGAAGGCAAAGGATATTCTGCCCGACAGTGATCAGGTCAGCATCAATGCGCGGCAGGCGGATCATCTGACCGCCGCTTGCGACAGTCTGGCGGCGATGATCGACGAGACAGATTATCTGATTGTCGCCGAGCATCTGCGGATGGCGCGCAAGGCGCTGGATGCGATTACGGGGCGGGCCAGCACCGAGGATATGCTGGACGGGCTGTTCGGAAAATTCTGCATCGGCAAATGATTGTTCCACGTGGAACAGCCGGCCTGTACGGTAGATTTTGACCTGCAAAGCCGCTTCGGCTATGGGCCGCAGCATGACGCGGAAGTATGACATCATTGTGGTTGGCGGAGGCCATGCCGGTTGCGAGGCAGCCGCTGTGGCCGCGCGCATGGGCGTGTCGACCGCGCTGGTCAGCTTCACTCGCGACAGCATCGGCGCGATGTCCTGCAATCCCGCAATCGGCGGATTGGGCAAGGGTCATCTGGTTCGCGAAGTCGATGCTTTTGACGGGCTGATCGCACGGGCGGCGGATGCCGCCGCGATCCATTATCGCATGCTCAATCTGTCCAAGGGGACAGCGGTTCAGGGTCCACGGGTCCAGGCCGACCGCAAGCTCTACAAGGCAGCGATCCACCGGATGCTCGACGCGCAGGATGATCTGACCATTGTTGAGGGCGAAGTCGCCAGCCTGATTCTGGCGGACTCTCGGGTCTCCGGTATTCGCATGGCCGACGGTTCGGAGATCCGGGCCGAGGCGGTGATATTGGCAACCGGAACCTTTCTGAACGGGAAGCTGTTCCGCGGTGAAGAGACGGTCGCCGGCGGGCGGACCGGCGAAGCCTCGTCGATCTCTCTTGGCCAGCAGATTCGTGACGCGGGCCTGCCG
>CAWUKF010000202.1:0-4979 GCA_963922745.1 uncultured Sphingomonadales bacterium | reverse complement strand
ATCGAGCGGGTGATCGCCTGGCGGATCCACCAGGTGGCATAGGTGCTGAACTTGTAGCCGCGGCGATATTCGAACTTGTCGACCGCCTTCATCAGGCCGATATTGCCTTCCTGAATCAGATCGAGGAATTGCAGGCCGCGATTGGTATATTTCTTGGCGATGGAAATCACCAGGCGGAGGTTGGCTTCCACCATTTCCTTCTTGGCGATCCGCGCCTCGCGCTCGCCCTTCTGCACCATGTTGACGATGCGACGGAACTCGACCAGCGAGGTGCCGGTGGCGTTGGCGATGTCGGAAATCTCGGACCGGATGCGGTCGACGGCATCGGCTTCCTTTTCGACAAAGGCGGCCCATTTCTTGTCGGTCTTGGCCATGCTGGCGAGCCAGTTGTCGTCCAGTTCGTTACCGACATAGCTTTCGAGGAAGGCACGACGGGGTACCTTGTGCCGCTCCGCGAGGCGCAGCATCTGGCCACCCAAAGTGGTCAGCCGACGGTTGAACGAATAGAGTTGATCGACCAGAAACTCGATCTTGTTGGCATGGAACTGCACACTTTCGACCAAAGCGGTCAATTCTTCGCGCAAATCATGATATTTCTTTTCCGAAGCGGCCGGGAAGTCCTTGCCCGCGGCCAGTGATTCCAGCCGGGTCGTCTGCAACTTCGAGAATTTCTTGAATACCGACGTGATCAGAGCGAATTTTTCCAGCGCGCCCGGTTTCAGCGTTTCTTCCATCTGGGCGAGGGAAAGGGTGTTGTCTTCCTCTTCCTCCTCAACGACGCGCTTGGTGCGGCGTTCGGTCAGTTCGGCTTCGTCGTCATCTTCGCCATCGGCGGGTTCTTCGTCCTCAACCTCGTCATCGTCCTTGAAGGACGGGCCAGCGGTCTTTTCGCTGATTTCGCCATCATCATCGTCGTCTTCGTCAAGATTTTCAGGGACCGGGTCCTTGGAAAGCATGGCGTCGAGATCGAGAATTTCGCGCAGCTGCATTTCGCCGTCGTTGAGCGCGGTCGACCATTCGATGATCGCGTTGAAGGTGGTCGGGCTTTCGCACAGGCCCCAGATCATGGTGTCGCGGCCTGCCTCGATACGTTTGGCAATGGCGATTTCGCCTTCGCGGCTGAGCAGTTCCACCGCGCCCATTTCGCGCAGATACATGCGGACCGGGTCATCGGTGCGATCCGAAGCAGCCTTTTTCGGCGCGGCGGCCGCAGTCTTTTTCTCTTTGTCCTTGCCGTCGATCGATTCGACTTCGTCACCGCCCATTTCCTCGGCGGCTTCCTCGTCATTTTCCACGATGCGGACGCCCATTTCGGAGATGGCGGACATGACGTCCTCAATCTGCTCGTTCTGGTCCTGGGGCAGGGCGTCGTTCAGCTCGTCAATCGTGAGGTAACCGCGCTTCTTGCCCTGGGCGATCAGCTTCTTGATGGCGCTGTCGTTCAGGTCAATCAACGGTTCGTCTTCGGCTTTGGAATTTTTTGCTTTGCTTGCCAATGGCTGAGGCCCCTAATTTAAAACTACACTGTGTCGTCGATCTGGGTCAGTTCGACTAACCGCTCGTGAAATAACTGCTTTGCTTCGCGAAGGCGCTGCTGTTCGGCATAACTTTCTTCCGTAAGATCGTCCTGCACGCGCCGTGTTGCCTCCGCCAGAGCCGCTTCCAGTCCGGGACGCGCTGTCACCACCTTGATCGCTTCCGCCAAATCCCGATGCGCCCGTTCGATCAAAAGCGAAGGAGCATCGTCTGGCAGTTTGCGGTTGAAAGTGAAATTCAGCGCATCGGCCCGTAACAGCCCTTTTGCGACATTATAACAATCTGTCTTCTCCAATATG
Organism: uncultured Sphingomonadales bacterium; assembly: GCA_963922745.1. GTDB lineage: Bacteria > Pseudomonadota > Alphaproteobacteria > Sphingomonadales > Sphingomonadaceae > Parasphingorhabdus. The sequence continues at coordinate 3,144 of CAWUKF010000202.1, read as the reverse complement.
GTAAGAAGGCCCTGCATATCAAGCGTTTCTTTGCCCATCGCCGCATTGATCAATTCGCCTAGCAGTGCCTGCAGTTGCGAATCGGCGAGCTTCATCGCGCTCAGCTCCTCAAAATGCCCGGAAATCCGGCTCGGATGGCGGATCAGGCCACCCAATATGCCCTTCGCGATCTGCAGGTCATAGCCTTCGATCAAAAAGCTCCGGGTGTCCGCCATCGGCTGGTAGGAGACGAATTTGGAGGGGAATTTCCGATTGTTCCCCTGCGGACGCCCGGGGCCCTGGCGATCGTCCTTGCGGGCGAAGAAGGCAGCCTGATAGCGGTCATCGAATTCCCGGCCATAATGTCGGGCAATATCCTGATCGGCAATCGCGCGGACATGATCGGACAGGCGTTTCTTCAGGCCCGCCTTTGCTTCCGGCGTAGCCAGTGGTTCCGCGTCATATTCAACCTGCCAGATCTTGTCGTCGAGCGTCTGCGGTCTGGCGACGAGTGCGGCGAAGGCATGGGCGCCATCGGAGCGGATCAGGTCATCGGGATCCTGTCCAGCGGGTAGCGAGATGAAATTCAGGCTGTGCGCGGGACGCAGGATCGGGAGCGCGCGCAAGGCAGCGCGCATGGCGGCCTTCTGGCCGGCGCTGTCGCCGTCGAAACAGAGGATCGGGGCCTCGACCATTTTCCAGATACGCTCGATCTGATGTTCGGTCAGCGCCGTGCCAAGCGGCGCCACGACGTCGGCAAAGCCCGCCTGGGCGAGGGCGATGGCGTCCATATAGCCTTCTACAACCAATATTCGCCCGGTCTGGCGCGATGCCGGTGAGGCTTTGTCGAGATTGTACAGCGTGCGGCCCTTGTCGAACAAAGGCGTGTCGGGGGAGTTGAGATATTTGGGTTCGCCATCGCCCAAAATCCGGCCGCCGAAGGCGATCACCCGGCCGCGCGGGTCGCGGATCGGGATCATCAGCCGGCCGCGGAACCGGTCATAGGGTTCCTTGTCGTCGACCTTGATCAGCAGGCCTGCCTCGATCAGCTGGTCGAGACCGTGAACCGACAGCGCGTCTTTGAGCCGGCCGCGGGAATCGGGCGCGAAGCCGAAGCCGAATTCGCGAATCGTCTTGTCGGATATGCCGCGGTTCTTCAGATATTCCCGCGCCGCAGCCCCATCTATCCCGTTGAACTGCTGGACAAACCAGTCCTGCGCTGCCGCCATGACGTCATGCAGCGTGGCGCGAACCTCCTGGCGCTGGGCTGCGCGGGGATCGGGAGCCGGAACATCCATCTGCGCCTCTGCCGCGAGGTCCTTGACAGCGTCCATGAAGCCAAGACCGCGCTGCTCGGTCATCCAGCTGATCGCATCGCCATGCGCGCCGCAACCGAAGCAATGGTAGAAGCCCTTTTCGTCGTTGATCGTGAAGCTGGGGGTTTTCTCGTTATGGAACGGGCAGCAGGCCTTATATTCACGGCCCGCTTTCTGGACCTTCACTGTGCGCCCGATCAGCGTCGACAGCGTGATGCGGGAGCGTAGTTGCTCGAGCCATTGTGGGGAGAGGGTCATTGATCCCCCTCCCGCTTGTGGGAGGGGTTAGGGGTGGGCAGTCCAGCGATGACTAGTTCAATCTGCCTCACCACGCCCTCAACGTTGTTCAAGACATCATCATTGGTGAATCTGACAACTTTATACCCGTGTGCGAGGAGATCTTCCGTTCGCTTGTCATCCTTGCTTTGCTGCGTCTCATGAGAATATCCATCAATTTCGATTATCAGGCGCAGCTCACGGCACAGGAAGTCGGCATAATAAGGGCCTACGGGCATTTGGCGGCTGAATTTACGGCCACTAACCTGTCGCTTCGATAAATATTTCCAGAGCTTTCGCTCAGCGGGCGTGGCTGCATTGCGCAGGGATTTGGCGCGGCTGGTATTTCTTTTCCTGAAAGCTATCACTTTGATCTCTTTTCGGTCCCACCCCTAACCCCTCCCGCAAGCGGGAGGGGGATATTCACGCCAGCGCCGCCTTTACCATGGCGCTGGCCTTGCTCATGTCGATTTCGGTGCCGTGGCGTTTTTTCAGTTCGGCCATCACGCGGCCCATGTCCTTCATGCCGTCGGCGCCGAGTTCGGTCTTGATGCCGTCGATCAGCGCGGCGGTTTCCGCTTCGCTCAGCTGGGCGGGGAGGAATTCCTCTATCACCGCCAGTTCCTGTTTTTCGGCTGCGGCCAGTTCGGTGCGGCCGCCGGATTCGAACATGTCGATCGATTCGCGGCGCTGCTTGGCCATTTTCTGCAGTACATCGGTGACCAGCGCGTCGTCGTCCTGCGCGGAGTCCTTGGTGCGCAGTTCGATATCCTTGTCCTTGATCTTCGCCAGGATGCTGCGCGTGGCGGCGGTGCGGTCCTTGTCACCCGCCTTCATGGCGGCAATTTGCGCGGCTTTCACGGTATCGCGAATCATGGCGTTCCTCATATTTTTGGAGTAAGCGACCACCATAGCGGGAAGATAATATTTTTCATAGATTGTGACGCCAGAAATCTGGTCCTAGGTCCCATGAAATTTTGCGCCCACGCCAGACCAAAGGAACAGCCCATGACCAATGCCCATCATCCCGACGCTCCCGAGGGTGCAACAGGGATATTGGTATTGGCCGATGGCACGATTGTCTGGGGCAGGGGCTTTGGTGCGACCGGCTCGGCGGTCGGCGAAGTCTGCTTCAACACCGCGATGACCGGCTATCAGGAAGTGATGACCGACCCCAGCTATGCCGGGCAGATCGTGACCTTTACCTTTCCCCATATCGGCAATGTCGGGACCAATGACGAGGATGTCGAGGCGGACAGCCCGCATGCGCTGGGCTGTGTGGTCCGCGAGGATATTACCGCACCGTCCAACTTCCGTGACCAGAAGCCTTTTGACCAGTGGATGGCGGACAATGGCCGGATCGGGATTAGCGGTGTCGATACCAGGGCTTTGACCCGGCGGATCAGGGAAGCCGGCGCGCCCAATGCGGTGATCGCGCATGATCCGGACGGCCAGTTTGATATCGATGAGTTGCTCGCCAAGGCGCGGGCCTGGGCGGGGCTGGAAGGCATGGATCTGGCCAAGGTTGTGACCGGGCACCAGACACAGCTCTGGGACAAGGGCGGGGCCTGGC
>CAWUKF010000201.1:0-4982 GCA_963922745.1 uncultured Sphingomonadales bacterium | reverse complement strand
AAGCAAATGGCCACTGCGCGCGATGCGCAACTCCTGCTCGGTTGGCGACGCTCGCTCGAGCAGGCCCGGCAGGGCATTCTGGCGAGCGAGAGCAGGGCAGAGCTGCTGGCTGGCGGGGAGCTGTACGAAGTTGATGCCGCGATCGCCTATGAACCGCCGCCCGCCGGCCTGTACCGGTGCAATACAAGCAAGCTGGGCGGAAAATATCTCAACTTCATTGCCTATGACTATTTCCAGTGCCGGATAAGCTACGAGGATGGCCGGCGCCAATTTGTGAAGCTGACCGGTTCGCAGCGGCCCGTCGGTTATATCCATGATGCCCCTCCCGATCAGCAAAGCGATGATCATCGCGGTGTATTTCTGGGCACGCTGATGCTGGGGGACGAAGAACGCCTTGTGCCCTACGGCACCCGAGAGGACCGCGACGAGGCTGGCATCGTGCAGAAACTGGGTCAGGACCGCTGGCGGATCATATTCCCGGAGCCATTTTACGAGGCGGACGTGAATATAATCGACTTGCAGCGACTGGATTGAGGCTTGGGAAATCGGATATTTTCCACCTGACAAGCAGCACCGTTGTGCCTAGTCAGGTGACAACAGGCAATATTTGGAGATGATGATGCGGAAATTCACGAAACTCGCTTTGCTCGCGGCAGCTTCGATGGTGGCGGTGTCGCCGGCGCAGGCCGATGACCTGAACAAGGCGATCACGGCTGATCTGCCATCGCTGATGGAAATTTATCGCGATCTGCACAGCCATCCCGAACTGAGCGGCGAGGAAGTCCGCACGGCCGCCAAGCTGGCGACGGAGGCCCGGCGTCTCGGCTTTGATGTAACCGAAAAAGTGGGCGGCACCGGTGTCGTTGCCGTGATGAAAAACGGTGAAGGGCCAACCGTATTGCTGCGCGCCGACATGGATGGTCTGCCGCTCGAAGAGAAAACCGGGTTGCCGTTCGCCTCGAAGGTGATGGCAAAGACCCGGCAGGGCAATGACACCTATGTCATGCACGCCTGCGGTCATGACACGCATATGACAGGATGGGTCGCCACGGCCCGGCAGCTGGCGGCCCGCAAGGATGAATGGGCAGGAACGCTGGTCATGATCCTGCAGCCCGCCGAGGAAACCGGCGAGGGGGCCCTGGCGATGCTCGAAGACGGGCTCTATACCCGCTTTCCGAAGCCGGACTATGCACTGGCCTTTCACGATGCGGCGGGGGCCCCGGCCGGATATATCGGCTATGCCCCCGGTTTCGCGCTCGCCAATGTCGACAGCGTCGATATCCGGGTGAAGGGCATTGGCGGCCATGGTGCCTATCCGCATACGACCAAGGATCCGATCGTGCTAGCCAGCCGCATTGTTGGCGCGCTGCAGACGCTGGTCAGCCGGGAAATCGATCCGCAGGATCCGGCGGTCGTCACCGTCGGCAGTTTTCAGGCCGGTTCCAAGCATAATATCATTTCCGACGAAGCGCTGCTGCTGCTGACGGTGCGCAGCTATGGCGACGAAACCCGCGCCAAGCTGCTCGACGGCATCAAGCGGATCGCGCGCGGCGAGGCGATTACCGCCGGCATGCCGGAGGACCGGATGCCGGAGGTGACCCTGCGCGAAGCGGAGTTCACGCCGGCCACCTACAATAGTCCGGAATTTTCGGTCGAGATGGCAAAGCTGTTCGAGGGCCGCTTTGGCAAGGAGCGGGTGGTGCAGTCGAAGCCGGTCATGGGTGGCGAGGATTTCAGCCGCTTTCGCCGCGCTGATGAGAGTATCAAGAGCATGATTTTCTGGGTCGGCGGGGTGCCGATGGCAGAATATCAGGCGTCGCAGAAGGAAGGCACCAAATTGCCGTCGCTGCACAGTCCGTTCTGGGCGCCCGACGCGGAAAAGGTTATCGTAACCGGGGCCGAGGCACTGACCGCGGCGACTCTGCAGATCATGAAGAAATAGATGGGCTGGCAGACTCTTCTGCTGGCGTCCGGTGTGCTGCCGGCAGCTGTCATGGCGGCAGCGCCGGCTGCTGCGACCGAACCGTCCTATTTCGAGGGGCGCTGGTCGATGCATGGGGAAAATTGCAAGGCACCCACCAACTGGACAATGATCCCCGGCGGGAATTTTGTTTCGGAAAACCTGACCGGGACGTGGGAATGGAGCGGCGAAGAGCTGCTGCTGCGGCTCGACGATCTTGCCATTGACGAAGAGACTGGCGAGGCGGGCGGGCGGTTTCGGCTGAACGGACCGGTCCGGATCCTCGGTCCGGATCGCTTTGATCTTACGATTGCACCCGAGATATATGCGCTGCAGCGCTGTCCTGCCGGGTAATCGCTATTGCGAGTAAGTCGCAATATATTGATCGATTATTCCGATTATAGCCGATCAAAAAATTCGATGGTATGGGACGTCGTCGGCGCTTACCAACCGGTTAATCCGATTCTTTATGTCGGTATCTGTCAATCACCCGAGAATGGAGAAAATTATGGGACTTGCTGGAAGCAAAACCGAACAAAATCTGAAAGACGCCTTTGCCGGTGAAAGCCAGGCCAATCGGCGCTATCTCTATTTCGCCCAGAAGGCTGACATCGAAGGCTATAACGACGTAGCTGCTGTTTTCCGCTCGACCGCCGAAGGCGAAACAGGCCACGCCCACGGCCATCTCGAGTTTCTCGAAGAAGTGGGTGATCCGGCGACCGGTGAACCGATCGGTTCGACTTCTGACAATCTGAAATCGGCGATCGCTGGCGAGACCCACGAATATACCGACATGTATCCAGGCATGGCGAAATCGGCTCGCGAAGAGGGCTTTGATGAAATTGCCGACTGGTTCGAAACGCTTGCCAAGGCTGAAAAGAGCCACGCCGGCAAGTTCCAGAAAACCCTGGAATCGATGGACGCCTGATCCGTTCATCCTTTTGATTTAACCGTCGCCGCATTCGTCTTTCCGACGGGCGGCGACGGACTGTTACCAGATCCAGAATCCGTCCCTTGGGCGAAAGGGAAAATATCATGACAGAAGGCAGCTTGGGCGCGCCGACACGGCATCCGATCGCATGGCAGGAGGAATCCTACTATGACGAAGAAGCGCTGGACGCTGAGCTGCGCCGGGTCTTTGACATTTGTCACGGATGTCGCCGGTGCTTCAACCTGTGCGACAGTTTCCCTCAGTTATTCGACCTGATCGACGAAAGCCCGAACGAAGAGGTCGAGGACCTGAGTGCGGGCGATATCAAGAATGTCGTCGACGCCTGTACGCTCTGCGATATGTGCTTCATGGTTAAATGCCCCTATGTGCCGCCGCACGAATTTGATCTCGATTTCCCCCATCTAATGCTGCGCCATCGCGCGGTCGAAAATCGCAAGGGCAAGACCGGCTTCATCGACAAGCAGCTTTCCGAGATTGATCGCAACGCGGTCGTTGCCGGGAGCGTCTCCGGGCTCGCCAATTGGGCGACCAGCCAAGACAACAGTCTGACTCGCGGCCTGCTGCAAAGCGTAGCCGGTATCGACAAACGGGCCCATTTGCCAGAATTTGAAGATGTGCCGCTAACCTACAAGCATGTCGGCCACGGTCCGGTGGCAAATGCCGATGCGCCTGCTTTTGGCCGCAAGGCGGCGATCTATGCTACCTGCTACGGCAATTTCAACGACCAGACCGCTGGCCAGGCCGCGCTGGCGGTGCTGTCGCACAATGGCGTGCAGACCCGCGTCGAATATCCCGGTTGCTGTGGCATGCCGAAGCTGGAAAACGGCGATCTCCCGGCGGTTGCATCATCGGCGGAAGAGGTTGCAGCCTATTTCGAGCCGATTATCGACGAGGGCTTTGATATTGTCGCGCTGACGCCGAGCTGTGCGCTGATGATGAAATTCGAATGGCCGCTGATCCTGCCCGACAATGAGGCTGTCAGGAAACTGGCGGAGGCCACTCGTGATCTGAGCGAATATATCGTCGAGATCGCAGCGGACAGCGGGCTGGTACCGATTGAGCCTATGGATGCAAAAATCGGCATCCATTTTGCTTGCCACAGCCGCGCCCAGAATATGGGTCCGAAAGCGATGCAGATGCTGAAGCTGATTCCCGAAGCGAAGCCGACGATCACCGAACGCTGTTCGGGACACGGCGGCAAATGGGGTATTTTTAAAGAAAATTTCGACAAGGCGGTCAAGGTCGGTCGCCCGGCGGCGCGGGCTCTTGCGAAGGACAGTCCAGACTATATGGTCAGCGAATGCCCGCTTGCCGGCCCGCATCTCAAGCAGATCATGGAGAGTGGTGGCCAGGCAGATGCTCCCAAGAGGATCGGCCACCCGATAGAACTGCTCGCCAAGGCCTATGGATTCTGACGATCATGGCTATTCAGCCGGCAAGCCTTGCCGTCAGGACACACAGTAATTTGAGGATCAACGATGCCCCGCGATACGCATGAAATTACCCGGGATGATATCATCTCGCTCTCCGACTATGAAACGATCCGGAAGGACAAGCGGCAGGAATCGATCCTGCGCAAGAAGTTCCGAAGGCTGGCAATTGGCCCCTACGCCACAATCCAGTTTGAAAGCTGGGAGAGCATGTGGCTGCAAATCCAGGAAATGTTGCGGATTGAAAAGGGCGGCGACGAGCAGCTGACGGATGAGTTGGCGGCCTATAATCCAATGGTTCCGAATGGATCCGAATTTACCGGCACGCTGATGTTTGAAATCGATGAGGAAGAGCGCCGCACGGCTTTTCTGAAGGGGCTGGGCGGTGTCGATAAACATATTCATCTGATCATTGGTGAGCAGAAGGTGACGGCAGAGCCGGAACAGGATATCGACCGCACCCGGTCCGACGGCAAGGCCAGCGCCGTGCAATTTGTCCACTTCCCGCTAACCAGCGAGCAGGCACAGATGTGGAAGAGCATGGACGGGCAGGTGATGGTCCAGATTGACCATCCCAATTATGGCCACGCCGCGATCATCAGCGATGAATGCCGACGCGATATGGCCCGCGATCTCGACT
>CAWUKF010000200.1:0-5009 GCA_963922745.1 uncultured Sphingomonadales bacterium | reverse complement strand
TCCGGCGGACGTCGCGGCGAATCCGGCGCCCTCCGGTAGCGCGCCGGGCGAATTTGCCGATGCCGTAAGAGCCGTCGGTCGGGTATCTCCCGTGCTGGAAAGCATCATGATTGCAGATATGCGGCTGATATCCTTCGATCCACCGCATATCATCTATCAGCCGGTCCGCCCGATTGCCGCCACCGACATTCGCAGGATTGCCGATGCACTGAAGCAGGAAACGGGTCGGGAATGGACGATCGCCGAAGGGCAGGGTGAGGCGAGACCGAGCCTGGTCGAGCAGGAACAGCAGGCCCATGACGCCAAACGCCAGGCCATCCTTGATGCGCCAATGGTGAAGGCGGCCTTCGAGGCCTTCCCCGACGCACAATTGCTGGAGGACGACGATCCCCGGCCCCAAGAATCAAGGAGCGCATAACGATGAAATCGATGGAAGAAATGATGAAGGCGGCGCAGGAAGCCGCGCAGCAGGTCCAGACCCAGATGGAGGAAGCGCAGAAAAAGCTCGACAGCCTCGAAGTGGAAGGACAGGCCGGCGGTGGGCTGGTCAAGGTCAAGGCGACCGCGAAAGGGCGCGTGCTGGCGGTTACCATCGATGAGAGCCTGATGAAGGCCGAGGAAAAGCAGATGCTGGAAGATCTGGTCGCAGCCGCATTCAATGATGCGCGCAACCGGGCCGATACCGTCAGCAGCGAGGAAATGGGCAAGATGACCAGCGGCATGCAGTTACCCCCAGGTTTTAAACTGCCTTTTTAGGGCGTTCTCCGGATCGGACGCATAACGCTTGAAGTGTCTCAAGCAGCCACCATATAGTGTAAAGAAGCGCTGTTGCAGTGCAACATGTTGGAGTTACAATGTCCGAGTTTGAAACCAGTTCTACCCCCGAAACCAAGGCGCTGCCGCTGCTGCCATTGCGCGACATCGTGGTGTTTCCGAACATGATCGTGCCGCTGTTTGTCGGTCGCGACAAGTCGGTCGTCGCTCTTGAAAAGGCGATGGATTCGGACAAGGAAATCTTCCTGGTGGCGCAGCTCGATCCGGCGGAAGACGATCCCGCTCGTGACCAGCTTTATGATCTTGGCGTGGTCGCCACCGTTCTGCAATTGCTGAAGCTGCCCGATGGCACGGTCCGCGTGCTGGTCGAAGGCAAGCAGCGTGCCCGGCACCAATCGCTGGTGGATCAATCGGATGGCTATGTGCTGGCGCATGTCGATCTGCTCGAGGAGCAGGTCGCCGAAGGCGCGGAAACCGCGGCACTGATGCGCTCGGTGATCGAACAGTTTGAAAATTATTCCAAGCTCAACAAGAAAATGCCCGCCGAAACCGTGGTGCAGCTGGGTGAAATAGAAGACGCGGGACGCCTCGCGGATGCCGTTTCGGCCAATATCAACGTCAAGGTCTCCGACAAGCAGAGCCTGCTGATCGAAAGCGATCCGACCAAGCGCCTCGAAATGGTCTTTGCCTTCATGGAAGGCGAGCTTGGCGTCCTGCAGGTCGAGAAGAAAATCCGTGGCCGGGTCAAGCGGCAGATGGAGAAGACCCAGCGCGAATATTATCTCAACGAGCAGATGAAGGCGATCCAGAAGGAACTGGGCGACGGCGAAGACGGCGAGGGCGACGAACTGGCCGAACTGGGCAAGAAGATCAAGGAACTGAAGCTTTCCAAGGAAGCGAAAACCAAGGCGACGGCCGAGCTGAAGAAGCTCAAGGGCATGCAGCCGATGTCGGCCGAAGCGACGGTGACGCGCAACTATCTCGACGTGCTGCTTGGATTGCCCTGGGGCAAGAAGTCGCGGCTCAAGAAGGATTTGAAACAGGCCGAGAAGGTGCTGGATGATGACCATTTCGCGCTGGAAAAGGTCAAGGAACGGATTCTCGAATATCTCGCAGTGCAGACCCGCACCAACAAGCTGAAAGGACCGATCCTGTGTCTGGTTGGCCCTCCCGGCGTCGGCAAGACCTCGCTCGGACGCTCGATCGCCCGGGCCACTGGTCGCGAATTCGTTCGGCAATCGCTGGGCGGCGTGCGCGATGAGGCGGAAATCCGCGGCCATCGCCGCACCTATATCGGATCGCTGCCCGGCAAGATTGTTTCCAACCTGAAAAAGGCCGGAACGTCCAATCCACTGTTCCTGCTCGACGAGATCGACAAGCTCGGCCAGGATTTCCGTGGCGATCCGGCGTCGGCGCTGCTCGAGGTGCTTGATCCGGAACAGAATGACAAGTTCCAGGACCATTATCTGGAAATCGATATCGACCTGTCGGACGTGATGTTCGTGACCACGGCCAACTCGCTCAATCTGCCGCAGCCGCTGCTCGACCGGATGGAGATCATCCGGCTGGAAGGTTATACCGAGGACGAGAAAGTCGAAATCGCAAAGCGGCATCTGATCGAAAAGCAGATTGAGGCCCACGGCCTGAAAAAGGAAGAGTTCGTCTTGCGCGAAGATGCGCTGCGCGACCTGATTCGCTATTATACGCGCGAGGCTGGCGTCCGTACGCTGGAGCGCGAGATCGCAAAGCTGGCGCGCAAGGCGCTGCGCCGGATATTGGAAGGCGAATATAAAAGCGTGGAAATCACGCCCGACAATCTCGCCGAATATGCGGGCGTGCAGAAATTCCGTCACGGTGTCGGCGAAGAGGAAAATCAGGTTGGGGCGGTTACCGGCCTGGCCTGGACCGAAGTCGGCGGCGAGCTGCTCACCATCGAATCCGTGACCGTGTCAGGCAAGGGCCAGATCAAGACCACCGGCAAGCTTGGCGACGTGATGAACGAGTCAATCCAGACCGCGTTGTCCTTTGTGAAGGCACGGGCTCCTTCCTACGGGATCAAACCCAGTTTCTTCAGCCGCAAGGATATCCATATCCATCTGCCCGAAGGGGCAGTGCCCAAGGACGGCCCATCGGCCGGTGTGGGCATTGTCACCGCGATCGTCTCGACTCTGACCGGCATTCCGGTACGCCGCGATGTGGCGATGACCGGCGAGGTTACATTGCGCGGCCGGATCTTGCCGATTGGCGGCCTCAAGGAAAAGCTGCTGGCGGCTCTGCGCGGTGGCATCACCACGGTTTTGATCCCTGCCGAAAATGAGAAAGACCTGGTTGAGATTCCGGAGAATATCACCTCGAAGCTCAAGATCATCCCGATGAGCCATGTCGACGAGGTGCTGGCGGAGGCGCTGACGGAGAAGGTGGAGCCGATTGAGTGGAGCGATGCCGACGAATTGGCGAGCCATGCTGCGGCACCGGTCGCCGATGATAGCGGTTCGGTCGCACGGCATTGACCAGGCTTCATATTCGAGTCGCGCTTCGGTAACTTTGGCGAAATGTTTCGGTAAATTTGCACAATCCATCAGTGCGACCCAACCGTTCGTCTTATTTCATGTAAAAAACGGGGTTTCAGCGCAGAAAACAGCGGTTTTTCTTTGACTCATCCCAATAATTTCGCATTACTGCCGCAAGACCAAGGCGCGATTCAAACGAATTGCCATCAGAGAAGGGGGGATTCCCATAATGAACAAACAGGATCTTATCAGTAACGTTGCAGATCACAGCGGCCTCAGTAAAAGCGATGCCGGCAAAGCGGTCGACGCCGTATTTGATTCCATTACCAGTGCCCTGTCCAGCGGCGGCGAAGTTCGTCTCGTTGGTTTCGGTACATTTTCTACCTCCAAGCGCAAAGCTTCTACCGGTCGCAACCCGCGCACCGGTGAACCGATGCAGATTCCTGCATCGACTCAAGCAAAATTCAAGGCCGGCAAGGGCTTGAAAGACGCCGTCAACTAAACAAGAAACCGGGGGGCAGAGTATAGCCCCCTATTTTTTTCGCGCTTTGTTCTGGAAATACAGGCGGGACCTCAACAAGGGGCCCGCCTTTTTCTATGGGCGGTCTGCTCTTCCACCATCTTGACTATCCGGTCCTGATGCCCATGTTCAGGGTTCCAACATAGTGGAACAGGCTGAGATTTAATGGCAGGCGGATGGGCCCGCGATGGCGCGGTGCAGGATCAGATCGACGATACGATTGCCGACGCGGTTAAGCGGGCAAGAGCCGACATGCCGACCGGAGAAGCCGCGAAATATTGCGCGGAATGTGGCGAGGAGATTCCGGAAGCCCGCAGACGCGCCTTGCCCGGCACCCGAACCTGCGTAGGCTGCCAGTCGGCGCGCGATGCCGCGCGGACCAGTGCCGGTATCAACCGTCGTGGCAGCAAGGACAGCCAATTGCGCTAGACGACCTGCCATAGGGGCCGTGTCCTTTTCTGCAAAGAACACAGTCCGATATGCCAGCCTGACTTGTATCCGGTTCGCTGACCTCCAGCGTGACGATCCGCTGATCGCAACTTGAACAGCCATTCGGCGCGATAGGGCGCCGGCAAAGGCTTGCTGCATTTCCCCCGATTGCGGAACCGAAAGGGTGTTCGGGTGTTGTCATAGCAACCCCCAACGACTTTTCGCAGGAGTATCGCGATCGAACATCTGGCTGACAATTTCTGGAACATACGCGGCGATTTCAAGATATCGCATGTCATCAATATCGGCACGCAGATGTCGCTTGTTCGCAGGCCAGACGGGTCCTTCGTTCTGCTTGATGCTTATGAAATGGATGAGGCGGATCGCGAAGAGCTGATGGCGCTGACCTATGGCGGTTCGCTGGTCAAGGCCGTGCTCAACGTGCACCCCTTTCATACGGTGCACTGCCGGTTCTTGCAGGAGCTTCTTCCCCAGGCCAGGCTGATCGGTACGCGTCGTCATCACCAGATGATGCCCGACCTGCAATGGGACCCGGCAGCGATCGAGGATCAATCGACCCAGCAGGAATTTTCCGATATTTTCGACTTCTCCGTCCCCGCGGGTGTCGAATTCGTGCCCGATGATGACAGCATCCACGTCAGTTCGGTGCTGGTGCGGCATCGGGAAAGCCGGATCGTGCATGTCGATGACACGCTGATGTTTCTCGACCTGCCTTCGCTGGTCCAGAAACTGGTGCCGGGACCGCGACTACGCTT
>CAWUKF010000199.1:0-5056 GCA_963922745.1 uncultured Sphingomonadales bacterium | reverse complement strand
GTGATGTCGGCCCAGGCCGCACTCTCCGGGATCGACCAGAAGCTGGCGCAGGTGAAGGAACAGAAAGCCGTCGCCAGCGCCCAGATCCGCTCATGGCAGGATCGCTCCGGCGAGGCCGAGGCGCGGATGAAGGAAATGGCCCGGCGCGGCGCGATGATCGAGGCCGAGGTCGAAACTCTCGCCGACCGCCCGCGGGTGATCGAGGTCGAGGTCAACAAGCTCGCGGAACAGCAGGATGCGCTGAACGAGAAGGTGACCGAGAAGGACGCTGCGTTGCAGGCCGCCGAACTGGCGCAGCGCGATCATGAAGATCGGCTGGCCCAGGCCAGCGAAGCGCTCAGCCAGGCCCGCGAGACCCGCGCCGGCGCCAAGGCCCGCGCCGAGAACCAAGATCTGCGGCGGATGGAGATGGGCCGGATTTCGGCAGAGAAATTCGAATGCCCGGCTCCCGTGCTGCCCAAGAAACTGGAATTTGACGAAAATACCGTCGGCGAAGCTTCGCTGGAATCCGCCGAACTCGAGCGCCTGTCGCTCAGCCGCGAACGCATCGGCCCGGTCAATCTGGTCGCCGCCGACGAACTCGCCGAACTGGAAACCGAGTGGGACAAGTCGACCAAGGAAAGCGAAGATCTGAACGAAGCGATCCATCAGCTGCGCGGCGCGATCGGCAGTCTCAACCGCGAGGGCCGCCAGCGCCTGCTCGCTGCCTTCGAGGAAGTCGACCGCCATTTCCAGCGGCTGTTCGCGACCCTGTTCGACGGCGGCAAGGCGCATCTCGAAATGATCAACAGCGACGATCCGCTGGAAGCCGGCCTCGAGATCATGGCACAGCCGCCGGGCAAGAAGCTGACCTCGCTGACCCTGCTGTCGGGTGGCGAGCAGGCTTTAACCGCTGTGGCACTTATTTTTGGATTGTTTCTAACCAATCCGGCACCCATCTGCGTGCTCGACGAAGTCGACGCGCCGCTCGATGACGCCAATATCGAGCGCTTCTGCGACCTGCTCGACAAGATGGTCGCCGAAACCAGCACCCGCTATCTGATCGTGACCCACAATGCCGTCACCATGAGCCGCATGCACCGCCTGTTCGGGGTGACCATGGTGGAACGGGGGATTTCGCAGCTGGTGTCGGTGGATCTCAATGCGGCGGAAGAGTTGTTGGCGGCGGAGTGAATGCCGCTTGACCGTTAGGCGGGGTTCGACAGGCTCACCCCTAACGGAAAGAGGGTACTGCAATACATTCCGTTAGCCCTGAGCCTGTCGAAGGGCGGCTATCGTCTGTCCGCACGGTTCCTGGCCAATTCCGACAGCAGCCCCCAGTCCCCCTCAATCAGCGCCCGCTTCTTGGCCCTGGTCCACCCCTTGATCCGCTTTTCCGCCTCCAGTGCCTCGCGACGGGTCGGGAAATTCTCTGACCAGACCAGTTCCACCGGCCGCCTCTTGTAGGTATATCCTGTGAAGAACCCGCTCTGATGCTGGGCAAAGCGCTGTTCCAGATTATCGGTGTGACCGGTGTAGAAGCTGGCATCCGAGCATTTCAATATATAGGTATAAAAGGCCATGATTGCGTCTTAGCCTTGAGGCGTCCTTCGACAAGCTCAGGACTAACGGAAAACCGCAATTGATCGCTTCTATCAACTACCCAATATCCGCTTTCTGAACCCCACATCCGTTAGGGGTGAGCTTGTCGAACCCCGCCTCGCGTCTATGGGTGTGGCCTGTTTTTATAGGAGAGTCGTCCTTCGACAAGCTCAGGACTAACGGCCTTTTTCCAAAGTCAGCCCTTCACCGTTAGGGGTGAGCCTGTCGAACCCCGCCTCTCAGTCGAGAGCCGCCCTTCAACCAGGTCAGGGCTAACGATCTTCATTGTCCCCCAAATCCAACTGCCCGCTACTTCCCGCCATGTCGGCCTCCTCCCTTGACTCCCACAATAAATGTAACTACATAAATTGCGGAGTTTGGCAGATTAGGCCAGACCTCTAGTCTTTGCGGACTCTTTGGATGATAAATCCGTCGGGAGCCCCATGAAGATAACATTCGATCCGGAAAAGCGCCAATGGACGCTGGAGAACCGTGGTCTGGATTTTCGGGATGCTGCGCTGGTCTTTGCGGGCGATTATGCTGAACTGCTGGATGACAGGAAAGATTATGGGGAAGTCCGATACTGGGTATTTGGTACACTCAAGGACCGACATGTTGCACTAATCTGGACCCCACGCGGAGATTCCAAACGTATTATTTCGATGAGATATGCCCATGACGAAGAAATCAAAAAAAGTCGTTGAACCGTGGCTGGATCCGGATGACGATATAGAATGGACAGACGACCAGTTTGATCGTGCGGCCATCTGGCACGGAAACAAACTGGTTCGCCCCGCCGACGGCACCCTCACCAGACCGGGCCGCCCGAAACTGAAAAATCCCAAACAGCAGGTCACCTTGCGGCTCGATCAGGTCGTGCTCGAAAAATTCAAGGCCTCCGGTGCAGGCTGGCAGACGCGGATCAACGACACATTGCGCAAATCGCTCGGGCTTTAAATCCCCCGACACCACGACCCAGCTACTCCCGATCCTGCCCCCCGGCCAGCACCCCGGTCTCCGGCGTTGAATTGCGCGCCTGCGGGATATTCTGGAAGCTTCCCTTGTCCGCCATATCCGGATTGTCCCGCTGCAGGATGCGCCAGATCGAGAACAGCAGGATCAGCAGATGGGCACCGATCATGGTCGCAAACAGCGCCAGCGGGCCCGACAGGGTGATCGCCAGGCCGCCGATAAACGGCCCGATGATCGAACCGATCCCGAACACCATCAGCAGCCCGCCACTGGTGGTGATATACTCGCCCGGCCCGGCGTGGTCATTGGCATGCGCAACGACGATCGGATACATGGCGTAGATCATCGCGCCCAGTCCTGCGCCCAGCATCAGATTGGCGCTGCCGCTTTCCGGCCGCATCCACAGGAAACAGATGCCCACCGCCATTGCGATCAACGCCGTCAGCACCAGCACCTTGCGCCGGTCGAACCGGTCCGAGGCCTTGCCGACCGGAATCTGGGCAGCGGCACCAGCGAGGATCGGCAGGCTGCAGAACAGCACGACGGTAGTCAGGTCGAGTCCGATGCGCTGGGCGTAGACCGGTGCCAGCGCGCCAAAGCCGCCATTCGAGATGCCGATCATCAGCACGGCAAACACCGCCACCGGGGAATTCTGCCAGAGCTGCAATAGCTTGAGCTTCACTTCGAACAGCGGTGCCGGCGCGCGCCGGGTGCTGATCGCCGTCGGGATCAGCGCCAGGCAATAGAAGATCGCCGCCAGCATGAAATACCAGGCGGTCGAGACATCCGCCCCGATCAGCAGCAACTGACCGCCCGTGGATCCAACCAGGTTGATCATCGTATAGGTGCCGAACACCTGCCCCCGGATCGAGGAATCCACTTCCTCGTTAAGCCAGCTTTCGACGATCATCGCCGCGCCGGCAAAGCAGAAGCCGGAAACCCCGCGCAGCGGGACCCATACCCACGGGCTCGGGAACATCGCCGACAGCAGAATTACGATCGCCGCGGTCGCGGCCAGTACGCTGAACATCCTTATATGTCCGGCACCGGCGACCAGCACCGGCGTGTAGATGCAACCCAGCACATAGCCAGCCGCCCAGCCGGTGCCGAGGAGGCCGAGGGAAAAGGCGCTGAACCCCTCGCTCAATCCGCGGATCGGCAGAATCAGGCCGTTGATCCCGCCCGCAATCAGCAGGAACAGGGAGCCGAGCAGCAGCGCGCTGAGAGGAAGGAGTCTGCGGGTCATCTGCGGTTGCGCTATAGCCGCCGGCGGTGCCGCTGTCGAACCCCGCCTGCCGTCCGCGCGCTCGGTCTGCATCAGAAAAAGGACGCTTCGACGGGTCCGGATTACCGGACAGGCCGGTACCTATGACGGATCGGCGCCGGCGGGCAACACCCGATAGTCGATCGGCTTGAACGTGCCGCCGTTGGAGGCGTAAGCCGAACAGGCGGTCAGGCCGATCACCAGGTCCATCTCCGCCTGCAGCCTGAGCCGGTCACCGGCCTTGCTGGTCGGCGGCAGCACCTCAAGCTTGCCGGTCTGCGGATCGACCGGGACATTCATGAAGACGTTGAATGCGCAGGGAATCGCATCCTTCTCCACGCCAAAGGGGGCCAGCACTTCGGCGAGATTGCCGAAGCAGCCGCGGTGCACCGGCTTGTCGGGATAGAAATGTTTGAACGTATCCTCGCTGCACGGCGTCAGCAGAAAATCATGGAAACCCAACGTGTCCTCGACAATCGTCAGCATCGGGTTGGACCGGTTCGACCACAGGCGATTGCCGGTGCCGAGCCGGATCGTTTCCTCATAATCGAACGTCCGGCCATTCGACAGCGCTTCGCGGACATCGTGGGCACTATAGGCGAGCAGGTCGGACACCTGACCGCCGTCGGGATCGATCACCTCGAGATAGTCGCCCTCCTTCAGCCGGAAGGCCACGCCCGACCGGGGCGGGATACGCCACTGACTCATGAGCTGCGCCGGTCCTGAAACGGGCATTGCCAGTCCTCTCCCACCTGGCGACCGCTATATTGCCGCGCCTCGCTGGACTCGCCATATTTGGCCAGCATCGGATTGATATCGCCGGCCAGCTTCTCGTCGCGCGCCAGGATGGTCTCGCGCATCTTGTCGTAGGTCCCATGTTCGCGCAGCCGCTCGAACTGGTCGTGCAGGTTGAACACCAGCATCGGATAGGCAAAGCGCCGGGCCGGACGCGACGCGTTGGGATGCAGGCCGATCACGAAAAACGCCTCGCCGCCAAAGCTGAGCGAGAAATGCGGATCATTGGGGTCGGCGCTGACCCGCCCGTCATAGCTCTGCCCAAGCCAGGCATCCTTGTCGGACAGTGACTGGATCCGGGTCCACAGCAATTTTTCAAATTCGGTTTCGGACAGATCCAGCGGGCCCTCGAAGATTACCGCCAGGCTGCGCAGGCCGTCGCTGGCGTTGCGATAGTCCCGCGCCCAGGCGAGCAACTCGCGATGTATATCCAGATCATCCCAG
>CAWUKF010000198.1:0-5064 GCA_963922745.1 uncultured Sphingomonadales bacterium | reverse complement strand
TCAAGGCACTCGACTTTCAGGCGCTGAAGCAGGATCTGAAGGCGCTGATGACCGACAGCCAGCCTTGGTGGCCGGCCGATTATGGCCATTATGGTCCGTTTTTCATCCGCATGGCATGGCATGCAGCCGGCACCTATCGCACCGGTGATGGGCGTGGTGGTGCGTCCAGCGGACAGCAGCGTTTCGCGCCGCTCAACAGCTGGCCGGACAACGGCAATCTCGACAAGGCGCGGCGCCTGCTCTGGCCGATCAAGAAGAAATATGGCGAGCATATCAGCTGGGCCGACCTGTTCGTGCTGACCGGCAATGTCGCCATCGAGTCCATGGGCGGCCCGGTGTTCGGCTTTGGCGGCGGTCGCAAGGATGTCCATGAGCCTGAAAAAGACGTCTATTGGGGCTCCGAAGAGCAATGGGTGAATGAAGGCGTGCCCACCCGGATACAGCCGGACGAAGGCAAGGCGCTCGAAAATCCGCTGGCCGCGATCCAGATGGGTCTGATCTACGTCAACCCTGAAGGCCCGGGCGGCAATCCGAATGACGCCGAAGGCATGGCCCGCGACATGAAGGAAACTTTCTCCCGCATGGCGATGAACGACGAGGAAACCGTCGCGCTGACCGCCGGTGGGCACGCGTTCGGCAAATGCCACGGCGCGGTTCCTCCCGATCAGCTGAGCGGGGACCCGGAATCCGGCGACCTGCACCTGATGGGTTTCGGGTGGGCCACGGATCCCGAGCAGATCGGAGAAGGCCATATCACGACGTCCGGCCTCGAAGGCGCGTGGACGCCCAACCCGACGCAATGGGGCGGCGACTATTTCCGGCTATTGTTCAAATATGATTATGAACTGGTTGAAAGTCCTGCGGGCGCCAAGCAATGGACTCCGATCAACCCGGACCCCGAGGATATGGCACCGGATGCGCGCGATCCGTCAAAGAAGGTCCCGACGATGATGACCACCGCCGACATGGCGCTGAAACGGGACCCCGACTATCGCAAGATTTCCGAGCGCTTCCGCGACGATCAGGCCGCGCTCGACGATGCCTTCGCACGGGCCTGGTTCAAGCTTACCCACCGCGACATGGGGCCCAAAGCCCGCTATCTCGGCCCCGAAGTGCCGACGGAAGACCTGATCTGGCAGGACCCCGTTCCCGCTGGTACTGAGGCGTCCGACAGCGATGTTTCTGCATTCAAGTCCAAGATTCTGGACAGCGGTCTGTCGATTTCGGAACTGGTCAAGACGGCCTGGGCTTCTGCTTCGACCTATCGCAAGAGCGATCATCGTGGCGGCGCCAATGGCGCGCGCGTCCGGCTTGCTCCGCAGAAGGACTGGAAGGCCAATGACCCGGACGAGCTGGCCAAGGTCCTGGCCAAACTTGACGAACTGCGCGGCTCCCTGTCGATGGCCGATGCGATCGTCATTGCCGGCAGCGCGGCGGTCGAAAAGGCAGCGCAGGATGCCGGCTTCGATGTCAGCGTTCCGGTCACCACGGGCCGCGGCGATGCCACTGACGAGCAGACCGATGCGGAGAGCTTCGAGCCACTCGAGCCCTTTGCCGACGGTTTTCGCAATTATCTGAAGAGCAAGGCCAGCGTCAAAACGGAGGACATGCTGGTAGACCGCGCCAGTCTGCTCGATCTTTCGATCCCCGAGATGACGGTACTAGTCGGTGGCCTGCGTGTGCTCGGTGCCAACCATTCGAGCGCACCAAGCCAGGGTGTATTTACCGATCGCGTCGGCCAACTGACGAACGACTTCTTTGTCAATCTGCTCGACATGGGAACGATGTGGGAAGTCGTTGACGAGTCGGGCGATGAGGAGTTCATCGGCAAATGCCGTCTGAAGGGCGATGAAAAATGGCGGGCCACGCGCACCGATCTGGTGTTCGGATCCAATTCGCAGCTGCGTTCGGTCGCCGAAGTCTATGCCGAGGACGGTCACGAACAGAAGTTTGTCGATGATTTTATTGCCGCATGGACCAAGGTCATGGACGCCGGCCGTTTCGATCTTGCCTGATGGCGATTGAATAGACGGACCGAATAGACGCAGAAACGGCTCACTGGAAATCAGCGGGCCGTTTTTGGTTCCGTCATTCTGCAGAGCTTTGATCAAGCCCTGCTTTTGCTGCTTCCCAGTTCCGACCATCAAATGAGATGATGCCCGGTTCCAGCCCATGACCGCTGTCGAGGCAGTTGTAATTCACGCTCCAGCTATCGGGGTGCGATCTCGGCTGATAGAAGCTTTTCACTCCGCAATGGCGGCAGAACAGATGCACCGCCTGCCTGCTGCCAAATTGATAGGGACTGAGCTCATCGTCACCACCCACCAGCGTGAAGTCCCGGTGCGGCACGATCAGATGGAGAAATCCGGTGAACGCGCAAATGGAACAATTACACTGAAGCAGTTGCGGTGCGGCTGGCACCGTCGCCTCGAAACGGATCGCCCCGCAATGGCAACCCCCGGCAATTGCCCTGTTCATTGCACTGCATCGCGGCTAGCATTCCTGGCAGGCCTTGGCCGGAACGTCAGCGATATCGGGGTGATGAAGCCGCTGTTATTGATGCGGATGCGAACGATGCCCTGCAGTTTCGGATTTGCCAGACTCCGCTGGTAATCACTGGCATCCTGCTGGGCAATATAGATGCGGTCACGGACCAGACCGTCGCCACCTTCCTCGCTCCAGGGATTCACCTTCGCCCTTGCGTCGCACCGGGTAGCGGATTTCTCCCCACCGTCGCGCAGCGAACTTTCCAGCCTCACCCTTTCGATCTCCGGAGAACGACCGATGATGCACAGACTGCTCGATGAGCCCGACCAGGTTGGAACGTTGTTCTCGCGAACTCCCGGCCAATCGTAGCTAAACTGCACATAGTGACCCCGCAGCAGATCCCGCGGATCATAGCCGGCAATCGGAACATCCCACTCCGTCCCCTCCTGCGACTCTCTCTCCGTCTGCAGCCAGATAAGGCCGAGCCCGATCAGGGGCAGCAGCAGGGCAAGCGGCAGGAGGTAGCGGCTGTAGCGGCTCATTGATCGTCCCCGTCCACGTCTTTTTCATCGCCTGCTGATCGGACCGGCGCGAAGGACCGGGAAAAGCGGTAGGCCGCGATGGCAATGGTGATCGTGATCACGCCCGCCAATATCAGTCCAAGGCCGCTGCTCAACAGATTCGATGCCAGTTCAAAACTCAAAAAGATCAGACGAAGCGCGACGACCGCGACAACGACCTGAAAGACATTCCGCCAGCCCGAATGGTTCGCGCTCCAGCCGATCGCGGTCCAGAATGTCATGAACAGCAGCGCGCTGACCAATGGCTCCGTCGACTGGACGATGCTGCTGACAAAACTCGTCAGGCCCGCGGCGACCAGGATCACCGCAATGCCAATGTTGATCGCGCTACGATTGAAGCGATAGATCACCAGTGCCGCGACACTCCATAGTCCAAGCTGGATAGCAGCGATTTCCCCTGCCTGGCCCTGCGCTCCGAACAGACCGCCTTCGGTCAGCCCGTCTCCGATCAGCTTTATGGAAATGGCAGCGATGAAGGCCGCCAAAGCAAATTGCCCCACCTGCGACCAGAAGGCGCCTCGCCTACTTATATTCCCGACAAAGATACCTGCCAGCAATGCAAACACCGGAAGGCTGGTGACAAGGGCCACATAGATCGACGGCGGATCCCCGTTTTGCTGGTAATACCATGCCCAATGCGCGATCCCCGTACCAAGGAAAGCCACGACCCAGAGCAGGGAAATCAGCCAACCCCTCCCCACCAGCAGCAGGAGCGGTGAAAATAGCAAAAGCCACCAAGCCATCGGCTGCCACAAGGGAGAGCTGGCCTGGTAGACCTGCCCCAAATGCCCGAAAAATGTCGCGCCGAGCACCGCAAGGATGAACAGCAGGACATCTTTCAGATAGAGTCCGAGAAAGCCCCGGTGGGGCTGGAGCATGTATATTCCTGCGGAAATAGCGGCCATCAGCAAGGCGTGAACCGACAGGCGCACTAAGCCCGGTATTTCGTCCCAATTGGCCGCTACCAGCGAAATAATGCCGAGGCCGATCGCCAAAGTACCGAGGCCGATCAGCGACCACAGACACAATGGACGCGACAGCTCGGATTCATAGTCGAGGATGAGCTGTGCAGTCCCAGCGTAAATCAGGCCGGCTTCGAGCCAAATTTCCAATTTCCTGTCAGACAATCGCGCATCCCCGTCCAAAAGGAAAAGCTACGCGAGACCATCCCGGGTGGCAAGTAAGGTGAATACGGGATTATCTGGGCCGTGTCGCGCCAGCCTAGTCCCGAACCTCGGTAGTGTGAATGTCTATCCTGTTTTCCAATGTTCTGTGGACTGGACATTTCTCAGCAATTTCAAGCAGTTTTTGCCGCTGCGCCGCGCTGAGATCCCCGACCATGGTGATTGATCGATCGATGACATCGATGCGGTTGTCTTCATTGTTGCAATTGCTGCAATCCTGTACATGCTCGCGGCTGTGTTCGAGCACGATATGTACCGCCTGCAAGGGAATGCCCTTGCGATCGGCGTATAATTTCATCGTCATCGAGGTACAGCTGCCCAACGCCGCCAGCAGCAGGTCATAAGGCGAAGGCCCGGTGTCAGTTCCGCCGAGCGATTCCGGCTCATCGGCGAGGAATATATGCTTGCCGACCCGGACGGTCTGCTGGAATCTGCCGCTGGCGGTTTCGACTGAGACGAGCGAGGGATTGGTGGCCATCGTTATTCCACGGTTACTGATTTTGCGAGATTGCGGGGCTGGTCAACATCGGTGCCCTTGGCAACCGCAACATGATAAGCCAGCAGCTGCACCGGCACGGCATAGACCAGCGGCGCGATCAGCGGGTGCACTTTCGGCATTTCGATGGTGGCCATGCAGCCGTCGCCTGCCTCGGCGAGACCTTCCGCATCGGAAATCAGCACCACCTTGCCGCCCCGTGCCATTACCTCCTGCATATTGGATACGGTTTTTTCGAACAGCGGACCAGATGGTGCCAGCACGATCACCGGCACCGCTTCATCAATCAGGGCAATGGGACCATGTTTCATTTCGC
>CAWUKF010000197.1:0-5072 GCA_963922745.1 uncultured Sphingomonadales bacterium | reverse complement strand
CGGCAAGCTGGGCGGCCATATCCTGCATCGTTTCGACCGATATGCCGCAATGGGCTGCGAGCTGATCCATATCAAAACCCGCGATGGCCGGTTCGATGGCGCTCCAGCTGTCATCCAATCTGACGTCAAGACGCGATAGATCGACCAGTCCGGCGGCGAAAATGCCTTTCAATATGCCGATCAGCAGCGCCGTGTCGGTGCCCGGTTTCACAAAATGATGGGCGTCGGCCAGTTTGGCGGTCTCCGTCCGCCGCGGATCAACGACCACCAGCTTGCCGTCGCGCGCCTGCATTTCCTTCACGCGCTTCTTGAAGTCAGGCACGGTCCAGATACTGCCATTGGACGCCGCCGGATTGCCGCCGACGATCACCAGATACTGGCAGCGATCGATATCCGGCACCGCGGCTAGGCTGACATGGCCGTACATATGATATTGCACGACATGGTGCGGGATCTGGTCGAGCGTAGAAGCGGAATAGAGGTTCTTCACGCCGATGGCATGCCGCAAGGTGCTGATCTGGGTAGAGATGCCATAATCATGAGCGCTGGGATTGCCCATATACATCGCCGGCTTGGCGCCCTTCCCTTTCAGCTCAAGCAAGTGCCCGGCAATTTCCGAAAAGGCCTGTTCCCAGCCGATTTCCTGCCACTGGCCGTCCACCTTTTTCACCGGCTTGTGCAACCGGTCGGGATCATCCTGCAGATCGGCAATCGCGGTCGCCTTGGGGCAGATATGGCCGCGGCTCAGCACATGATCGGGATTGCCCTTGATCGAGAGAATCTCGCGCCCCTCCACCTCGACCAGAACGCCACAATTGGCTTCACAGATATGGCAGGTGCGGGCGTGAATCGTGCTCATCGGGATCCTCCTTGATTTAATCAGTCAGTTAACAGAATTATCGGGATGTAGCCAGTGCCACCGCACCCTCGACCAAAAATTGCTGGGCATTTGCCGCATATTGTTCAATGAAGCCCCCCTAACCTTCTGTCGGAGCTTCTTCTCTATGCCGCGCCAATGGCTTCTCGCCGCCCTGTTTCTCCCGTTTTCCCTGTCCCTCACCGCTTGTCAAACAGACCAGGCCGAAAGCGCCGGCAGCGAAGCCGTGGCCGCGAACCAGCCATCCCCCGCCGTGATGCCCGATGACGCAGACCCCGCGCTCTGGGTACTCAGCGACGAAGATACCACCATCTATCTGTTCGGCACGGTGCATATCCTGAAGCCCGGCATGACCTGGTTCGACGAGGCGGTGAAGGACAGCTTTGACGCATCAGACGAACTGGTCGTGGAAATGATCAAGCCCGACCCAGCAACCATGGCGAAAGTGGTCGGGGATTTGGCGATCGACAAGAGCGGGGTGTCGCTGCGGGACAAGTTGACCGCGGCCGACCGGGCCAAATATGAAGCGGTGCTGACCCGGCTGAACCTGCCGGTTGCCTCGTTCGATCCGCTCGATCCGTGGTTCGCCAGCGTCAATATTTCGATGATCCCGCTGATGCGCAACGGCTACGCATCCGACCAGGGAGCGGACGATGAACTGCAGGCGCAGGCTGCCGCCCGGTCAATCAAGATCACCGGACTGGAAACGCCCGAGCAACAGCTCGGATTTTTCGACAATCTGCCCGAGGACGTCCAGATCCGCTTCCTCAATTTCACCATCGACACGATCGACGAAGCCGTCGACGGCATGGAGCAGATGGTTGTCGAATGGGCCAATGCCAATGTCGACGAACTGGGTGAGCTGATGAATGCCGGTCTTGAGGACAAGGTCATTTACGACACGCTGCTGGTCAATCGCAACATCAGCTGGGCCGAATGGGTCGAACAGCGGATGGCGCAGCCGGGAACGGTTTTCATGGCGGTCGGCGCCGGGCATCTCGCCGGAGACAGCAGTCTGCAGGCGGTGCTGGCCAAAAAGGGCCTTGTTGCAAAACGGATAGAATATTGATTTTTATGAAAGCCGCACTTTCAATTCGCGGCAATCACGCCAAATAGGTTGCATGCGAATCATTCTCTCCCTGCTGTCTTTCCTGACCGCGCTGTTGCTGGGTGCCTGCAACAACGCGCCGGACCCGGTGACCCTGAACACGGTCAAGACCGGCGCTCCCGCACTGTGGAAGGTTACGGGCACAAAGCCCGGACAGGTTGGCACCGCCTATATGTTCGGCACGATCCATATCCTGCCCGATGATGTACAATGGCGGACTCCGGCTCTGGAGAAGGCGATTTCCGACTCGGACCGACTGGTGATCGAAGTCCTTGGGCTCGAAGACACGCAAGGCGCCTCCAAGATATTCTCGCGGCTGGCGGTGTCGCCCGGACAGGAAAAGCTGGACGCTCGCGTCAAGCCGTCCTTGCGCGCGGATCTCGACCGAATCGTTGACGCAGCCAATATTCCCGAAGGCTCTCTGAACCGCATGGAGACATGGGCTGCGGCGCTGTCGCTGGCATCCGCGCAGACGAGAGGGCTTGGCCTCAATTCGAGCGGCGGCGTCGAGAAAAAACTCACCGCCCAGTTTGAAAAGGCGGGCAAGCCGATCGAGGCACTGGAAACCATTGAGGGCCAGCTGGGCTATTTCGACCGGCTCCCCGAGGCTCAGCAGCGGCAGATGCTGACCAGCGTGATCGAAGAATCCGGAGATTCGCAGCAGGCCTTCGAACAGCTGTTCAACGCCTGGATGACCGGCGATATCGACCAGATCGTGACGCTGACCGACACCGGAATATTGAAAGATGCCAAGACCCGCGAATATCTGCTGATCACCCGCAACCAGGACTGGGCGGAACAGCTCGACAAGCGCCTGCAACGGCGCGGCACTTCACTTGTTGCCGTCGGCGCGGCCCATCTCGCCGGTCCCGATGCGGTTCAGGAGGCACTGGCAAAGCGCGGCTACAAAGTGGAAAAAATCCAGTAATCAGGGCAATAGATGACATTTACATTTGATCGCGAAACCGCGCTGATCGCGCAGGATGACGGGCAGTTCACGATTGACGCGAGCGAG
The DNA here is from genome assembly GCA_963922745.1 of uncultured Sphingomonadales bacterium. Taxonomy (GTDB): domain Bacteria; phylum Pseudomonadota; class Alphaproteobacteria; order Sphingomonadales; family Sphingomonadaceae; genus Parasphingorhabdus. The sequence continues at coordinate 2,072 of CAWUKF010000197.1, read as the reverse complement.
GTCTACCGCAACCCGACCGGCATGGCCTTCGGTGGCTGGGTTGCAGCCATTGCCGCCCGCGCCGTGGAATTGCATCCCGATTGCCGCGGGCCGCTGGTTTCGCTCCAGATTCTTTACATGACCGGGGTCGGGCCGGGCGAGGTCACGCTTGCTGTCCGGCTGCTGCGCGCAGGCTCCTCGACCCAGTTCTGGCGCGTCGAACTGTCACAAAATGGCGCGATGACCAACGCCGCCGATATCGTCACCAGCACCCGCCGTCCGACCGATATCGACTATCAGGTCGCCATGCCGGACACCAAATCCCCGGACGATTCCATTCCGCTGCCCTCGGTCAACCCGATGGCACCGAAATGGGTCTCCCATTATGACCAGCGCATCGCCAAAGGCATGCCCTTTGCCGTCAACAAGTCGCCGGAAGCGATCGTCTGGATCCGGGAAGCGGACGGGCGACCGGTCGACCGGGTCAGCCTGTTCTCGATCCTCGACACGCCGATGCCGCGAACCTTCTTTGTCACCGAACAGTTCCGTCCCGGCTCCACCGTAGCGATGGCGACCTATATCTATGCCAGCGACGAGGATCTGGCGGAAGCGGGCAGCGATTTCATGATGCTGCGCGTCACCGGCGCAACCGTTCGCAACAGCGCCACCGACGGCCGCGCCGAGATCTGGTCGAAAAGCGGGATATTGCTGGCGACCAGCTCCCAGATCGGATTTTTTCGCTAGGCCGCAAATAGGCCGCAAATCCCTTGCTTTTGCGAAGGTCCGACCTTATAGCGCCCTCTTTCCGGCCATGAGCACCCTGGAGGCGTGGCGGAAATCTAACAAAACCTTATTTTTGGAGCAACATTATGAGTGATCAGCTGTCTATTACAGCAGAGCCTCGCGAACGGGCTGGCAAGGGAGCCTCCCGTGCACTGCGTCGCGAAGGCCGTGTCCCCGCCGTTATCTACGGCGACAAGAAAGAAGCCGTGGCAATTCACGTCGAAGCACGGGCGCTGAACAAGCTGCTCGGCACCGGCCATTTCATGAACTCTCTGGTTCAGGTCGAAGTGAACGGCGAGAAAACCCGGACACTGCCAAAGGATGTTGCTTTTGACCCGGTCACCGACCGGCCGCTCCACGTTGACTTCTTCCGCCTTGCAAAGGGCGCGAAGGTACAGGTCAATATTCCTGTTGTCTTCATCAACGAGGAAGCTTCGCCTGGTCTGAAACGCGGCGGCGTCATGAACGTTGTCCGTCACGAGCTCGACCTGATGTGCGATGCGGATCATATCCCCGACCAGATCGAAATCGATGTAACCGGTCTCGAAATCGGCGACTCGATCCACATCTCGAACATCACCCTGCCCGAAGGTTCGGAAAGCGCGATCACTGATCGCGACTTCACCATCGCCGGCGTGACCGCACCATCCGCGCTCAAGTCGTCCGACGACGAAGCGGCTGAAGGTGAAGACGCTGAAGGCGAAGAAGCTGAGGGCGAAGAAGCCGAAGGCGAAGACGGCGATTCCGAAGGCTAGACCTTCGCTAATAAAACAATGTAACGGAAAACCGTCCATGCCGACCAATCAGGGCATGGGCGGTTTTTTGTCTTTAGAACAGCTCGGGATGAGCGGAGAGCGCGTCAGACATGCAACTATGGGTCGGCCTTGGCAATCCGGGCGCGCAATATGCGCTGCACCGGCACAATGTCGGCTTCATGGTGATCGACGCGCTGGAACAGGTGCACGGCTTTCCACCGCCCAAACAGAAGTTCAAGGGCTGGACGATGGAAGCGCGACTGGGCGGGGAGAAGCTGGTGCTGCTGAAACCGGCCACCTTCATGAACGAGAGCGGCAACAGCGTTCGGGCGGCGATGGATTTTTACAAGCTGGAGCCAGAGGACGTTACCGTTTTCTACGACGAACTCGATCTCGAGCCGTTCCGGATCAAGGTCAAGCACGGCGGCGGTGCGGCGGGTCACAATGGCATCCGCTCGATGATCGCCCATATCGGCCCGGAATTCCGCCGGGTACGGATCGGGATCGGTCATCCCGGCCACAAGGCACGGGTCACCGGCCATGTGCTGGGCAATT
>CAWUKF010000196.1:0-5130 GCA_963922745.1 uncultured Sphingomonadales bacterium | reverse complement strand
GTCGCCGACGGCACGATTTCCGGCAAAATCGCCAAGCAGGTGTTCGAGATCATGCTCGAAACCGGCGACGGCGCGAAGAAGATCGTCGAGGAGCAGGGCCTCGTCCAGGAATCGGATACCGGCGCGATCGAGAAGGTAATCGCCGAGGTCATGGCCGCCAACGAGGACAAGGTCGCGCAATATCGCGACGGCAAGGACAAGCTGTTCGGCTTCTTCGTCGGCCAGACGATGAAAGCGATGCAGGGCAAGGCCAATCCGCAGGTCGTGAACGAGCTGTTGAAGAAGATACTCGGATAAACAGGCGCAAACCCCACTTGCCCTCCACGCGCCTTTACGCTAGGCGCGCGGGTCAATCGTACTTCGATGGAATTTTGACGGCTTAGCTGGGCGGGCGTGGCGGAATTGGTAGACGCGCCAGATTTAGGTTCTGGTATCTTCGGGTGTGGGGGTTCGAGTCCCTTCGCCCGCACCAAGTTAGTCGCAATATCCATCGAAAAACACTGAATGTGAAGACACCAAAGGATAGTCATGCAGATTGTTGAAACGCTGAACGAAGGTCTGAAACGGGCCTATGAAATCAAGATCACCGCGAAGGATATCGAATCGCGTGTCGACGCCGAGGTCAAGAAAATTGCCCCTCAGGTCAATATGCCCGGCTTCCGCAAAGGCAAGGTTCCCGCGAATCTTGTTCGCAAGATGCACGGCGATGCCATTCTGCAGGATGCGGTCAATGCCAGCATCCAGGAAAGCGTTCAGAAGGCGATCGAAGACAACAAGCTGCGTCCCGCGATGCAGCCTTCGGTTGAGCCGAAGGACGGCAAGGAAATTGACCCCAAGTCGGGCAAGGACGTCGAGCTGAAAATGGAGCTGGAAATCCTGCCGGAAGTCCCGACCCCCGATGTTGAGGGACTGAAGCTGGAACGGCTGCAGGTCGAAGCGGACAAGAAAACGGTCGACGAGGCGCTGCAGAAATTCGCCGAGAGCCAGAAGCAGTTTGAAACCGCAGCGAAATCCTACAAGGCCCAGACCGGCGATCAGGTCCTGATCGATTTCGAAGGCAAGGTCGACGGCGTGCCGTTCGACGGTGGCAAGGGCGAGGGCATGGCGATCGAACTCGGTTCGGGTCGCCTGATCCCGGGCTTCGAGGATCAGCTGGTCGGCAAGAAAGCCAATGACGAAGTCCTCGTCAAGGTCACCTTCCCGGACGACTATAATGTCGACGACCTGAAGGGCAAAGATGCAACCTTCGACGTGGTCATCGGCGAAGTACAGAAACCCAAGGTCGCCAAGGCCGACGACGAAATGGCCAAGTCCATGGGTCTCGAAGGTATCGACCAGCTGTCCGAACTGCTCAAGGGGCAGATCGAACAGGAGCTGAACGGCCTGACCCGTACCCATATGAAGCGCAAGCTGCTCGACCAGCTCGCCGCCAGCCACGATTTTGAAGTGCCGCCGAGCATGGTCGAAGCGGAATTCAGCCAGATCTGGCAGCAGCTCGAGCAGGAAGCCGCGCAGGAAGAAGATTCCGAAGCCGCGCGCAAGGAAATGGAAGACGAGAAGGACGAATATCGCGATATCGCGGTTCGTCGCGTTCGTCTCGGCTTGCTGCTCTCGGAAATCGGCCAGGCCAATGGCGTCGAAGTCAGCCAGCAGGAAATGTCGATGCTGATGCAGCAGGCTGCCCAGCAATATCGCCCCGAAGACCGTGACCGGTTCTTCCAGTATATCCAGCAGGACCAGATGGCCGCTGCCCAGCTTCGTGCGCCGATGTACGAAGACAAGGTTGTCGACTTCCTGTTCGACAAGGCTGAAATCACCGATCGCAAGGTAACGCGCGAAGAGCTGGAAGCCGCGATCGAAGCGGAAGACGAAGCCGAAACGAAGCCGGCAGCCAAGAAAAAGGCTCCGGCGAAGAAGGCCGCTGCCAAAAAGGCTCCCGCCGAAGCCAAGGAAGACAAGGCACCGGCCAAGAAGGCTGCTGCCAAGAAACCGGCTGCCAAAAAGGCACCGGCCGAAGCCAAGGAAGAGAAAGCTCCGGCAAAGAAGCCTGCGGCGAAAAAGGCTCCGGCCAAGGCCGAGGCTGAAAAAGCACCAGCCAAGAAGGCTGCGGCCAAGGCACCTGCTAAAAAGCCGGCTGCCAAGAAGGCACCGGCCAAGAAATAATCGAAATGATCAGCCGGGCAGCGCGTCGCTGCCCGGCTGCTTCCATCAGACTTTGACTTCGCTGGCCTGGTTGACCACCGTGCCGAGAATGCCATATTCCTTGGCTTCTTCCGTGCTCATCCAGTAATCGCGATCGATGTCTTTGCGGACGCGCTCTACATCCTGGCCGGTTTCATGCGCGATAATCAGGGCCAGCCGCTCGCGCATCTTGACAATTTCCTGTGCCTGGATCGCGATGTCCGACGCCTTGCCGCCGGCCCCGCCGGATGGCTGGTGGATCAGGAATCGGGTGTTGGGCAGGCAGAAACGCCGTTCCTTGGGAACACCTAGGAAGATATGCGTGCCGGCGCTGGCGACCCAGCCGGTGCCGATCATCGCGACGGGCGAACTGATATAACGGACCAGATCGTGAATCGTGTCGCCGGATTCGACGTGTCCGCCGGGCGAATTCAGGAAAATGCGGATCGGGTCGTGATTGACATGGTCAAGATAGAGGAGCTGGGTCGACACGCGCTCCGCCAGTTTCTGGTCAATGCCGCCGAATATCATGATCGTGCGGGCTTCCAGAAACTTCGTCATCATGGCACCGGGCAGACCACCGGACTTGTTCTCTTCGTCGTTCTCGTCATCATTATATGTGGGAGAGATTTGGCTGTTGGTGGTTATCATTCTCGACTCCGCTTGTGGAATTTTGACTGGTGCCGATCGGGGAACGATCAGCATCGCCTTGGAGAACATGTAGGGATAGCCGGGATGGTGCGCAATGATCGTCATGCCGGTCGCGTATTTTTTCTGGACCAATCATTCTGGTCCAACATCGTTAAAGGCCTTGAACAATTCCGCGATAATCCCGATGTAGTGGCGAAGCTAAAGACAAGCCCAAAGAAGCTCAAAACAGGACGACTTACAACATGCATGATCCGATCACAGACGCTCTAGTTCCCATGGTTGTCGAACAATCGAACCGGGGCGAGCGCAGTTTCGACATTTTCTCCCGGCTTCTGCGCGAACGGATCGTTTTCGTGACGGGCCCTATCGAGGACGGCATGGCCTCGATCATCACCGCGCAACTGCTGTTCCTGGAATCGGAAAATCCGAAGAAAGACATCTATCTCTACATAAACTCGCCCGGCGGCGTGGTTACGGCCGGCATGGCAATCCACGATACCATGCAATATATCCGGCCTCGCGTCGGTACGGTCTGCGTGGGCCAGGCGGCGTCGATGGGCAGTTTTCTGCTCGCGGCGGGTGAACCCGGCATGCGGATGGCGACAACCAATGCCCGCATCATGGTGCACCAGCCGTCCGGTGGCGCGCAGGGCATGGCTTCCGACATCGAGATCCAGGCCAAGGAAATCCTGCGCATTCGCGCCAGCATGAACGAACTCTACGCCAAATATACCGGCAAATCGGTAGCGGAGATCGAAAAGGCGATGGATCGCGACACTTTCCTGGCTGCCGATGAGGCCAAGGCTTTCGGCATCGTGGACGAAGTCTACGACAAGCGTCCGGTGCCCGTGGAAGATGCTAAATAAGCGGTTAGCGCTGCCATAAATGAATTTTAAGCCATATTTGATAGACTTGTCTATCCGCCAGAAAAGCGGCGAAAAAAGCGGTGGCAATTTGGAATTTGACGGTTAGATTACAATCTCGACCGCTTAAAAGGACTTTTTATGACGAAATTGACGGGATCGGATTCGAAGAGCACCCTATATTGCTCCTTCTGCGGTAAATCCCAACATGAAGTCCGCAAGCTGATTGCAGGGCCCACGGTTTTCATCTGCGATGAATGTGTGGAGCTGTGCAACGACATCATTCGCGAGGAAACCAAGGGCGCTGGCACTGGTCGCAAGGATGGCGAAGTGCCCACGCCGCAGGAAATCTGCGATGTGCTCAACGATTATGTGATCGGCCAGAAACGCGCGAAACGCGTTTTGTCGGTGGCGGTGCACAATCACTACAAGCGACTGAACCACGCCGCAAAGTCTGGCGATATTGAACTGGCGAAGTCGAACATCCTGCTGGTCGGCCCGACCGGCTGCGGCAAGACGCTGCTGGCGCAGACGCTCGCCAAGACCTTCGACGTGCCGTTCACGATGGCCGATGCGACGACATTGACCGAAGCAGGCTATGTCGGCGAAGATGTCGAGAATATCATTCTTAAGCTGCTCCAGGCCTCCGACTATAATGTCGAGAAGGCGCAGCGCGGCATCGTTTATATCGACGAAATCGACAAGATCAGCCGCAAGGCGGAAAATCCCTCGATCACCCGCGATGTCTCGGGCGAAGGCGTGCAGCAGGCGCTGCTCAAGCTGATGGAAGGCACCACCGCCAGCGTCCCACCGCAGGGTGGCCGCAAGCATCCGCAGCAGGAATTCCTGCAGGTCGACACGACCAATATCCTGTTCATCTGTGGCGGTGCCTTCGCTGGTCTGGAAAAGATTATCGGTGACCGTCTCGAAGGCAAATCCATCGGCTTCGGTGCCCATGTCGCCGCTCCGGAAGAGCGCCGCGTTGGCGCACTTTTGGCGCAGGGTGAGCCCGAGGATCTGCTGAAATTCGGCCTGATCCCGGAATTTGTCGGTCGTCTGCCGGTAATCGCGACGCTGGAAGATCTCGACATCGATGCGCTGGTAACGATCCTTCAGGAACCGAAAAACGCGCTGGTGAAGCAGTATCGCAAGCTGTTCGAGCTGGAAGATGTCGGATTGACCTTTACCGATGACGCACTCGTCGCTGTCGCCCAAAAGGCGATCGAACGCAAAACCGGCGCCCGCGGCCTGCGGTCCATCGTGGAGAATATCCTGCTCGATACCATGTTCGACCTGCCCGATTTCGAAGGCGTGGACGAAATCGTGATCGACAAGGATGTCGTCGCCGGCACCAAGGAGCCGGTGAAGGTGATCGCGAAAAGCAGCAAGACTGAGAAGGAAGACGCTGCCTAGCGCCGCCGTGCCCCGGCGAAGG
>CAWUKF010000195.1:0-5134 GCA_963922745.1 uncultured Sphingomonadales bacterium | reverse complement strand
TGGTGGGCGATGACGGGCTCGAACCGCCGACATCTTCGGTGTAAACGAAGCGCTCTACCAACTGAGCTAATCGCCCCATGACCAGATGCAGGTTGGCATCTTCGGGGTCAGGCGAGCGCCATTGCCAAATCATCGTGCCTTTGGCAAGCCTATTTGCGCTCGTTCGCCAACAAGTTGGTCGGCGGCAGCGAATCCAAGTCTTCCAAACATGATCTCTGGCGCATTAACCAGAACCCTAGCTGACTCCGCGATTCGCCAGTTATGCCTCGTTATCCACAGTATATATTTGTTTTATTACAGTATCTTATAAAGATATTTAGCAAAATCCAAGGCTTGCCGCTGTCAATCGAATTATTTCATTTTTTTTACAAGACCGCACTTGATCGACTCACTCCGACCGGCTTACTAGAGATGCTCGGCCGATGGCGGCGATCGCACTGTCCGGGCCTAATTTGAAAATAAAGATGATCGTTGAACACGTGTTTTCAACATCAGGTCCGTTGTGCCAGATTCATTCCCATGGCTGGGGGTATTTGAGGCCGCTCTGTTTCGGGTCAACGGTCAATTGTCGGCGTCGCAATTTGGCGCCAACCGGAGAAGTTGTCGGGGGGATTTTTGTGAACGAAAATGTGCAAGAGCGGGAGGTCAGGCTGTCTGCGAACTATCCGGTTTCTGGAGAGATTGTAAATTCAGCCGATCTGGAAGCTGTCTGGCTCAAGATTTGTGCGGGTCTGCGCCGGGATCTGGGGGCACAAATATTCGGTCAGTGGATCAAGCCTATCAAGCTGGCTGTCTTTGACCAGGACAGCGGCATATTGCAGCTTGAACTGCCTTCGGAATTTGCCGCCACGTGGGTTCGCGATCGCTATTCGGAGCGGCTGCTTCTGGCATGGAAGGCCAATCAGCCGGCAGTGACGGCGCTGATGTTTCAAGCCCAGTCGGGTGCTGCGAAGGTCGTTCAGATGGCCGCGGGCAGCAGCTCTTCGCCCAAAGGTGGGGAAAGAATCGCCCCCGAGAGCAAGTTTCGTCTGGATCTGGATCCCCGAATGACCTTCGACCAGTTTATCGCCGGTCATTCCAACATTCTTGCGCTCAACGCAGCGCAGCGCACAGCCGCAGCGGACAAGCCACTGTTCAGCCCCCTGTATCTGCAGTCCTCCACTGGACAAGGCAAAACCCACTTGATGCACGCCATTGGCCATGCCTTTCGGGAGGAATTTCCGTCCGCGACCATTATCTACATGTCGGCGGAACGGTTCATGATTGAATTTGTCTCCGCCATGCGCCGCAACGAAGGCATGGAATTCAAGGCCTCGCTGCGCGAAGCCGACCTGCTGATGATCGACGACATCCAGTTCATTGTTGGCAAGAATTCGACGCAGGAGGAATTTCTCCATACCGTCGATTCGCTGATCAGCCAGGGCAAACGCGTCGTTGTTGCGGCCGACCGTCCGCCCCAAGCGCTGGACGGTGTTGATCAGCGCCTGCTGTCGCGACTGTCGATGGGTCTCGTAGCGGACATCCAGTCCGCAGGGCTTGAACTGCGCCGCGACATTCTCCGTCATCGTCTCGCTGCGATGCCGCATCAGCAGGTGTCGGACGAAGTGGTGGAATTTCTGGCACGCACGATCAGCCGCAATTTGCGCGAGCTGGAGGGCGGTCTCAACAAGCTCCTGGCCTATGCGCAGCTGACCGGCCGCGAAATCAGCCGGGAACTGGCCGAGGAACAATTATCCGACATATTGAGCGCCTGCCGCCGCCGGATCACGATTGACGAGATTCAGCGCACGGTTTGCGAATATTACCGGCTAGACCGGAACGAGATGTCCTCGAAGCGCCGCGCCCGGGCCGTAGCCCGACCGCGCCAGGTCGCCATGTATCTGGCAAAGGTGATGACGCCGCGCAGCTATCCCGAAATCGGTCGGAAATTTGGCGGACGTGACCACAGCACGGTCATTCATGCCGTCAAGCTGGTGGAACATCTCCGCGGCGAAGACAGCGAAATGGACAATGATGTCCGGATGCTGCTCCGCCAGCTGGAAAGCTGAGCAGAGCAGCGGAGAACCGGGCTATTTCTTTTCGGGGGCGACCGAAATGCGAATCTGTTCACCGCTGTTTCCGGGGAAATTGGTAAACATGGCTTCGACCAGATTCGGTACCAGATAGGTCAGGTTTTTCGAACGAGACATCGCTTCGGCCTTGCCTTCAAACAGGCGCTTGCCGTCAGCAGCCCGATCAATCTTCATATCCAGTTCCGTGGTGTACACGGTAAAGCTGCGGACATCGCCATAGCCGGAAAAGGCCGGTCCGCCGAACAGGAAGGGATCGGAGAAGCCGTAACGATAGCGGTAGCGTCCATAATATCCGCCAAATCGAGCAGACGGATAGAAGGGATCATAATCCGCGACGATTTTCTCCCGCCCCTTGTCGATGTCATAATCCATGCTGACGATAAGGTCGGCCGCTGCAGGATCATCGGTGAGCCGGTAGCCCAGATCAAGCATCCGCTGCTCGACAAGCGACGCATATTGACCGAACTCGAGACCGCCGGACAGCTGGGGATCAGCGGCGACAACGGCAAAGCTTTGGCCAGTGGTGTCGGGCAGCGCTTCGAACCGCTGCACGTCGGCACGAAATGGGGTCGCACAGGCTGCCAAGGTTAGCACAGCAAACGGCGCAAGCAGCGACAACCTCTTTCGGGCACCGCCAAATTTTGCAAAAATACTCATCACTTATCCTTCAAATTGCCCAATAGATTTTCCTGCATGATAGCGAAGGCGGGCTGAACCGACTTTGAACAACGACAGGCCGATGTCGCTTAAGCAGCTTGGACCCTTTCACGACGACTGCACAAGAAAAATCCCGGGTTCCCGCAGCCGGATCGGCGAGACGAGCAGCGGTCTGCCTCGGCTGAAGACAAAAGAAAACCCGCCACAATCGGGCGGGTTTCTCTTTACAGTGCTGAATTCTGGATCAGGCGGTTTGCAGAGCGGCAACCCGTTTTGTCAGGCGGCTGAATTTCCGCGACGCCGTATTCTTGTGATACAGCCCCTTGCTGACACCACGTGCCAGTTCCGGCTGTACGGCTTTCAGGGCTGCCGCAGCAACGTCCTTGTCGCCGGATTCAACCGCAGCATCGACGGCCTTGATCTTGGTGCGGATCTGGCTCAGGCGATTCTTGTTGATCGCGGTGCGGCGCGTGTTGCGACGGATACGTTTTTTTGCTTGCGGCGTATTAGCCATGAAAAACCCTCAAAATCTGAAATTAAATGCCGAAACGTTATGTACCGCTTCCGGCTCAAGACGGCGGCCAATAGCGTGACAGCCGATTCCCGTCAATAGCTTAGTGAATGGCTTATTTCTGGCATTGCGAACAGTAAAAGGTCGACCGGCCGCTATCGACTCGCCGACGGACCAGCGCACCGCAGTGACAGGCCTGCCCTTCCCGCCCGTAGACTTGCCAATCCTTGGCAAAATAGCCCAGTTCGCCGTCGGGCTGGACAAAGTCACGCAGCGAAGAGCCTCCAGCGGCAATCGCGGCGATCAGGACCTGCTTGATCGCTGCAACCAGCCCTTCGTAGCGGGGTTTCGAAATTGCCCCGCCCTTCAGGCGCGGCGAAATGCCCGCCATATGCAGTGCTTCGCAGACATAGATATTGCCGAGACCAGCAACGATCCGCTGGTCAAGCAGCAGTTGTTTGATCGGGGCCTTGCGATCACGGGTCGCGGCTTTGAGATAGGTGCCCGTAAAATCGTCGCCCAGCGGCTCCGGCCCCATAAGAACAAACGGTTTGTAGCTGCCCAGGTCGACCGTCCGCACAATATCCAGCGAACCGAATCGGCGCGGATCATTGAGAGCCAGACGATGCCCCGAATCCGTCTCGATCAGCAGATGATCATGTTTCCCGATGTCCTCGGGATCAATCCGCCATCGGCCGGACATGCCGAGATGGAAGATCATCGTGTCGCCGCGATCGGTCTCGATCAGCCCGTATTTTGCGCGCCTGCCCAGCGCGGTAACCACCGCACCGGTCATACGCTGTCGCAGATCGACGGGAATCGGCCAGCGCAGATCGGCGCGACGCGGCTCGACCAGGGTCAGCCGCTGCCCTTCGAGCACCGGTCGCAAGCCGGCAACGGTCGTCTCCACTTCTGGCAACTCGGGCATGGCGGTCCTTAGTTGGTTACGGTCCAATGGGCAGCTACAGAGTGATTGCAGTGCTGCCAAGGCTCGTCTACTTGGGGTGCCAAAGAAAAATCAGCACAGGCAAGAAATGGCTATCGAAAGCAAAACCGTCTCCTTCGGCTATGAAGAGATCGACGAGAGCGAGAAGACCTCCAAGGTCGGCGCGGTCTTTTCGAGCGTTGCCTCCAAATATGACGTGATGAACGACGCGATGAGCGCCGGCACCCACCGCTTGTGGAAGGACCGCTTCGTGCGCCGCGTCAAGCCACGCGCCGGCGAGAACATCCTGGATATGGCCGGCGGCACCGGTGATATCGCCTTTCGCATGGTCGACAGCGGCGCCCATATCACGGTTGCCGACATCAATGCGGAGATGCTCGCCGAGGGCGTCGACCGGGCGCTGGCGAAAGACGAAACCCGGCTGGTCTGGAGCCAACAGAATGCCGAAGAGCTGAACTTCCCCGATGCCCATTTCGACGCCTATACGATCGTCTTCGGCATCCGCAACGTCACCCATATCGACCGGGCCTTGGCCGAGGCGCACCGGGTCCTCAAATATGGTGGGCGTTTCTATTGCATGGAATTTTCGCAGACCAACTGGCCGGGGTTTGACAAGGTCTACGAGACCTATTCGCACAAGATACTGCCCAAGGTCGGCAAGATCGTCGCCAATGACGAGGCCAGCTATCGCTATCTCGCCGAATCGATTGCCAAGTTTCCGCCGATGGAGAAATTTCGTGCGATGATCGAAGCGGCCGGGTTCGGCCAGACCAAAGTGGAGCCGATGATGGGCGGCCTGGTGGCGATCCACAGCGGCTGGAAGATCTGAGCCGCCGCCAGGGATGACCAGCAACCGCACCCACATATTCCGCCTGCTCAAATGGGGCCGAACGCTCGCCCGGCATGGCGCCTTGCGCGATCTGGAGCGGCACAAGGCGACGCCGCCGC
>CAWUKF010000194.1:0-5147 GCA_963922745.1 uncultured Sphingomonadales bacterium | reverse complement strand
TCGACCGAACCCTGGTTGCGGCCCAGCGACCAGTCGGCGACGTCATAGTTGATGCGCTTGAGGAAGGCTTCCAGCGGTCGCAAGGACAGCTCGCTGCCACCATAGCCGGGGATCAGGTAGACCGGCCGCCCGTCGCCGCGCGGTGCCGTCACCAGCCGCGGCCACTGCAGGCCAAAGCGCATCAGGTCGAGCGGCAAGGACAGCTCTCCCAACTGCGCCAGCTTGCGCGGCGGGCGTAATCCGGTCGGCATCTCTATCGGTTCGGCCATCACGATACTCCGTCGTTGAGCCGACAGAATAGCGGCTTATCTCGCAGCTGCAACATGAACCATCGAACAGGCTCCTCAGAGCGTCTCACGGACCCGGTTCTCCGAGCCGTTGCCGGGCATGATCTCGACGATGATATCACCCGCCTCCAGCATGGTCGCCTCCTCTTCCCAGAAGCCAAAGACAGCATCGCCGCGGTAGATCCGTACGCCCAGCCCAGAGCCGACAACCTCGCTCATCGCCATACCGACCTCCTGTTCGGTCACCGCGCGCTGAACCAGCTTGACCCGCCCGGTCGCGGACGCGAGATCGCTGAGATAGTCAGAGATCTTGGCGCCTTCACAGCTACCCGCAAGCAATAGCCCGGCAAAGCTGACCGGGTTGATCACCGTCGTCGCGCCCGCCTGCCGCGCCAGCAGCTCGTTGTCCGATGCCTTGATCGATACGCTGATCGGCAGATGATAGGCCAGATGCCGCGCGGTCAGCACGATCAGGATGCTGGTGTCGTCGCGCCCTGCCGACACGATCAGCGAGCGCGCCCGCGATATCTTGACGTTCATCAGCACATTGTCGCGCGTGGCATCGCCGTTGATCACCGCGCAACCAAGCTTCTCGGCCTGCGACAGGGCATCGTCGGAGGAGTCGATCACGACGATCTCTTCCGGATTGGTCCCTCTCGCCAGCAATTCCTGGACGGCCTCGCTGCCGCTGGTGCCAAACCCGGCGATCACGATATGGTCATGGAGGTTGCTTTGGATCAGTTTCATGCGCCAATTGTCCCAGGTTCGTTTGAAAACAAAATTATAGGCCGTGCCGACAAAGATTAGCACGACGAAGATCCGAATAGGAGTCACAACCAGCGCGTCAAACATCCGCGCCCGCTCCGTTACCGGCGCAATGTCGCCATAGCCGGTAGTGGTGATCGAGATCATCGTGAAATAGACGACGTCGAGAAAGCTGACATCCCCGTCATAGCTGTCCTGCAGACCATTGCGATCGAAATAATGGACCGAAATAGCCATGCCGATAAGGGCAAGTACGAAGGTGACGCGCCATGCAATATCTGCCCAGATCGGCAAGCTGGAGCGGCGCCGAAGCGTAAAATAATCAGAAATCTTGCGATTATTGTTTGGCATCTCCCGGTCAGCCGCGCTTCGGCAGATAGGTAGTCGGATCCACCGGCTTGCGGTCCTTGCGAATTTCGAAGTGCAGTTGCGGCTCCTGCACATAGCCGCTTTCACCAGCAAGGCCGATGATATCGCCAGCCTTGACCTTCTGGCCTCGGGTGACGTTCAGCTTGTCGGCATGACCATAGGCAGTCACCCAGCCGGCTCCGTGACTGATCAGGATGAGTCCGCCAAACACACCGATTTCGTCGCCGCTATAGGCCACCACACCGTCAGCAGAAGCGCGAATGGGAGTACCCTTCGGAACGCCGATGTTGAGACCATCATTGACCTTGCCCCCGCCCTTGCTCCCAAATGTGGAAAGAACGGCGCCGTCCACCGGCCACTGGAACCGTCCGCTGAAATTGGCGGGTGTGGCGATTGCCGTATTGGGCGTGATCGCTTTCCGCCAATCCGATGGTTCCTTGACCGCTGCGTTATCGGCCAGAGCCGGCTGGCTACCGGTAACAATATCGTCAATATCCAGACTAAAGGCGGCGGCGCGTTGTTCGATAGTCAAACTGGCCGGATCGCTGGGCGCCGTAGCCGGGAGCAGCAGCTTTTGACCGACCCGCAAAATATAGGGCTCTTCCAAGCCATTTAGTGCAACCACTTCGCCCCATGATGCACCATAGGCACGAGCGATCGCTATCCCTGTCTCGCCTGACGCGACAGCATGATAGCGCCCGCCGATGATTTTGAGTCGCTGTCCCGGATGGATCACATAGGGATCGACCAGTCCGTTAGCCGACGCAATGATCTGTGATCCCGCACCGGTCTTGTTGGCTATGCCGCGCAACGTGTCACCCGGTTGAACAATATATGTTCCGGACTCGACCAATTTCGCATTGGGAGTAACGGGCGCTGCCTGCCATGTCGCAGCTGGTGCCTGGCCCGGCGCCGTGCCCAGAACAGCGGGGTCTGTCGTCAATCGGGGCTGGGCAGACGGTGGCGGGGCATAATCGTCATGGCCCGGCGGGATGCAGGCATTTGCTCCCATGACCAATATCAGGATCGCAACATGACGCATATATGACCCCATTAACCAATTCTTCCCCTCTGCGAAACGCTATTAGCAGCAAAACCGAAGCTTGCCAGCCCCGGCACCCAAAGCCTAGCAAATTCGCAGCCAATCAGTCACGATCAGGGATATAGGTTCTTCAGACCATCCATGGAATCATAGTGCGTGAGATCAAGATGCAGCGGGGTGATCGAGACAAAGCCATCTGCGATCGCTTCCAGATCGGTGCTATGCGCCGGCGTTTCCACCATCGGGCCAAGACCAAACCAATGATATTCAAAGCCACGAGGGTCGCGGTTGCTGACGATCTGCAGACGTCCGTAATCGCGGATGCCTTGGGACACAACCCGTACGCCCTTCACTTCACTGGCGGGAAGCGCCGGAAAATTGATATTGACCAGCGTCCGGAAGTCCATGCGTTGCTTAATTAGCGGCCGCAGCACACGTTCGCCCCATTGCAGAGCAGCGTCAAACGGCACATTGGCACCCACATCCTCCCGCGCGTAGGCCTGGCTTAGCGCGATCGACGGAATCCCGGCCAACGCGCCTTCCATCGCAGCCGATACGGTGCCCGAATAAGTGACATCCTCGCCCAGATTGGCACCCCGATTGACGCCGGACAATATCAGGTCTGGCGGGTCATCTTTCATGATCTTCGCAACCGCCATCATGACGCTGTCCGTCGGTGTGCCATCCACCGAATATTGCTGATCGCCGCGCTTGCGAATTCGCAAGGGCCGGGTGATCGTCAGCGAGTGGCCCGCTCCCGA
Source organism: uncultured Sphingomonadales bacterium (assembly GCA_963922745.1). GTDB lineage: Bacteria > Pseudomonadota > Alphaproteobacteria > Sphingomonadales > Sphingomonadaceae > Parasphingorhabdus. The sequence goes on along the minus strand of CAWUKF010000194.1, from coordinate 1,923 downwards.
ATTCTCGTCGGATGGCGCTACTATCCAGATATCATTGGAAAAATGCGACGCGATATCGAGAAGAATCTTCATTCCTGGCGCATCGAAACCATCGTCATTGGTCAATAAAATCCGCATCAGGCTGGCTCCAGTTTTTCCATGCCGCCCATATAGGGAAGCAATACCGACGGAATGGCAACAGAGCCATCGGACTGCTGATAATTTTCGAGAACCGCAACCAATGTACGCCCTACAGCCAGCCCCGATCCGTTGAGAGTGTGGACAAACCGGGTGCCCTTTTCCTCGCCTTCGGGCCGGAAACGGCTATTCATCCTGCGCGCCTGAAAATCTCCGCAATTGGAAATGCTCGATATTTCGCGATAGGCGTTTTGGCCAGGAAGCCAGACTTCCAGATCGAATGTCTTCCGGGCTGCCGCTCCCATGTCACCCGCGCAGAGCAGCATTTTCCGGTAGGGCAGTTCCAGTGCCTGCAGGATCGATTCCGCAGCACCGGTCATGCGCTCATGTTCCTCGGCACTGTGATCGGGATGTGCGATGGTTACCAGTTCCACCTTCTCAAACTGGTGCTGACGAATCAGCCCCTTCGTATCCTTGCCAGCCGAACCCGCCTCGCTGCGAAAACAGGGGGTCAGGGCAGTAAGCCGGATCGGCAGTTTCTCTTCTTCCAATATCTGGTCACGGACGCTGTTGGTCAGGCTGACTTCCGCCGTCGGGATCAACCATCGACCATCCGTCGTCTGGAACATGTCTTCGGCGAATTTGGGTAATTGGCCAACACCGAACACCGCTTCATCCCGCACAAGCAGCGGCGGCGCACATTCCTGGAAGCCGTTCTTCATGCTTTGCTGGTCGAGCATATACTGGCCAATCGCCCGCTGCAGTCTAGCCATTTGACCACGCAGAAAGGCGAAGCGGGTACCCGACATTTCGGCTGCCGTTTCAAACTCCAGACCCAGCGCGGGTCCGATGTCACTATGCTCACGAACCGTGAAATCAAACACCCGCGGTGCGCCCCATCGAACGACTTCGACATTGTCATCTTCATCGGCACCAGGCGGAACATCTGCCATCGGCAGATTTGGCAAGGCCGCAAGGATATCATGGAGCTGGCCCGCAACGGCGCGCTCTTTTTCTTCAAGCTCCGGCATCTTGCCCTTCAGCTCAGCCACCTCGGCCATCAATGCCTGCGCTGCCGCCTCGTCTCCCCGGCCCTTGGCCTGGCCTATGGCCTTTGACGCCTCGTTGCGGCGAGCCTGCCCGTTCTGGAGCTCGGTTTTTAGTGCACGGCTCTGCTCGTCCAAGGCCAGTAAATTGCGGGAAACCGGATCAACGCCGCGTTTCGCCAGCGCAGAGTCGAAATCGTCCGGATTTTCGCGAATATATTTTATATCATGCATGGCAATCGCCTATGCCGAGCGTCCGTTTCACTTGCAAGACCACAAAGAAAAAAGCGGCTGGATTGCTCCAGCCGCTTTTTCAGCTTCTCGTTGGACAGATTGCTTAGGCGTTAACCGAGGCCTTTGCCTTGCGGCGGCGGGCGAACAGGGCTGCCGCTGCGGCACCGAACAGCAACACGACTGGTGGTGCGGGAACGTCGGTCCCGCCGGTCGAGCCACCCGTGCTACCACCCGAGCTCGACGAGGAAGAACTCGAACTGCTGCTCGAAGAACTGGAACTGGACGAACTGCCGGAAGAGCCGGACGATGTGCTGCCGCCGAAGCTCGAGGACCCGCCGGTTGCGCCCGACGAGGTGCTGGTCGAACTACCACCCGAACTCGAAGAGGAAGAACTTGAACTGCTGCTCGAAGAACTGCCGGATGAACCAGAGCTACCGGAAGAACCGCTGCTGCCAGATGATCCGGAACCGCCCGAAGAACCGGACGAACCATAACCACCGGACGATCCGTGTCCGCCCGACGATCC
>CAWUKF010000193.1:0-5168 GCA_963922745.1 uncultured Sphingomonadales bacterium | reverse complement strand
ATTGCCGCCCTGGTGGCAGCTGCGGGAGCGACAGCCGGAGCGGGCTTTGGCGCCCTGATTGCCAATGCCATCGGCCACCACCACGCCGGCCTGATCGAGGAACAGCTTGCCGCAGGCGGCCTATTGCTGTGGATAAAAGTCGGCGATCACGCCCAGGAGCGGAAAATGGTCGCGCTGCTGACCGATGCGGGCGGCAGCGATGTTCACGCCCATGACATCATCCGCCCGTGGAGCGAACAGGATATTCCACTGCACGACTTCAATCCGGACCCGTGGCTCGAAGCAGAGCGCTAGACAACAGCCTCTCAGCTCGAACGAGACGCACGCCCGACCATGCCGGACTCCTATTCCCGACCATAGCGCCAATGAACGCAGCTCTCTGGGCGGGGTACGACCGGGCCCTGGCCGTGGTCGGGTTCAGCCTGCTGGAAGCAAAGGTTGACGACTGCGACGGTCCGGCAGGCGGCATCGGCGAGCCAGGCCAGGCGCGGCACTGCCCTGCCCCGACCTTTTGGCGCTAATGTTATGGCAAACCGGCAGGGCCAGTCCTATCCAAAAACCGGATCAGCCAGATGATTTGGCACCTGCCCGGATCACGGCGTCTTCACCAAGATCAGGGTTCAGCCTGATCGCCGGGATGCGTTTGCCTGACCTGCGGTGCAGCCCGGAAGCTGCTGGTCTGCGCCGCTGCCCAATAATGGGCATAAGGCGTTTTATCCGGCGCATCGAGCAGGATGCCCTCCTCGAGAAACGGGTAGATATAATCGATCGAGCTGGACTTGGCCGAATTCAGGCGCTCATGGAGATGGTGCGGCCGGATCTGCCACGGACTGTCGAGACCCATGGCGACCACGATGTCACGCAGCGCGGATACCGTCTGTTTCTGGAACTGGTAGACGCGCTCGGCCTTGTCCTCGATCACTAGCGCGCGCTGTCGGAATTCGTCCTGTGTGGCAACGCCGGTCGGACAGTTGTCGGTGTGGCACTTCATCGACTGGACACAGCCCAGCGAAAACATGAAGGCGCGCGCGGCATTGCACCAGTCTGCCCCTAGGGAGAGATTGATCGCCAGACCGGCGCCGCTGACCACCTTGCCGGCGGCACCGAGCGCGATGCGGTCCTTCAGGCCGGTACCCGCGAGCGCGTTGCGGACCAGAATCAGCCCTTCTCTGAGCGGCATGCCAACCCGGTTGGACAGTTCCACCGGTGCCGCGCCGGTGCCACCCTCGGCACCGTCGACGACGATGAAATCGAGCAGAATGTCGCTCTCCAGCATCGCCTTGACGATCGCGAACACTTCGTGCGGCTGGCCGACACACAGTTTGACGCCGACCGGCTTGCCACCGGAAAGTTCGCGCAAGCGCGCTGCCCATGCCAGCAATTCCAGCGGAGTCGAAAAAGCACTGTGCGCTGCCGGGGAAATGCAATCCTCGCCCGCCGGTACGCCCCGCGTCTCCGCGATCTCCGGCGTCACCTTGGCACCCGGCAGCACACCACCATGCCCCGGCTTGGCACCCTGGCTGAGCTTGATCTCGATCATCTTGATCTGTTCGCGCACAGCCGTCTTGCGGAAATTCTCCTCGTCGAAATTGCCGTTGGCGTCGCGGCATCCGAAATAGCCGCTGCCCAGTTCCCAGACGATATCGCCCTCATGCTTTGCATGATATTTGCTGAACGCACCCTCGCCGGTGTCATGGTAGAAATCGCCCCGCTTGGCGCCCAGATTGAGGGCTTCGATCGCCTTGCCGCCGAGCGAGCCGAAGCTCATCGCCGAGATATTGAGGATCGCTGCAGAATAGGGCCGCGTGCATTGTGGACCGCCGATGGTGACACGGAACTGGTCAGGCACCGCTTCGTTCGGCGCGATCGAATGGCTCAGCCACTCATATTCGTCGGAATAGACGTCCAGCTCGGTTCCGAACGGATGGGTGGATGTCTGATTTTTCGACCGCGCGTAGACCAGAGCCCGCGCGTTCTTGTCAAACGGCCGGCCATCCTGATTGCTCTCGACGATATAGGACCGCAGATAGGGGCGGAGATCCTCGAACAGCCAGCGGAAGCGAGCGATCAACGGGTAGTTGCGACGCAGTGAATGTTGCTTCTGGAAAAAATCGAGGACCGCGATGGCAAGCAGCGGCAGGGTGACGACGAGTCCCCAGAGCGCACCAGGGGAGCGCAGGCCGAGCAGCAGGAACAGGCCGCTGAACAACAGCAGAATGAACGGCACCAAGAATCGAGAAAACCAGCCGTGCATGTGCATTCCTTTTCATCCAGCCACGGCATTTTCAACCGCAATGAACCTGCCCGGAGAATTCCGTGAGCAGGATTTCCGGACATGGCAAGTCCGGTCGGACTCCTCAACTTTCCGGTTAGATAGCGATAGGGGTGATCGCCGGTTTTGCCAACCTGTTCGCCTATATTGCCGGTCGCTGTCGCCCGGGTTCATCCCGCGACAAACCGGCGCGCGATTGGTCAGGAAAGGGGAAACAGATTCAGTGGCGGACGCGCTGGAATGGCCCCGCCATTCCGAACGATCCTTGATATGCGGGTCCGCAGACTATCGACGGGAATGGGTCCGCACAGGCCGCGCGGTGATATCCGCCCGGTGGTCCCTGAACCGGACCGAAAGCCACCGTCAGGCAGCCGGCCCGAACCGCGGCATCAATTGTCGGGCGCACATTTGCTCCGGTCACCGTGCCGGCAGGCAGCGACACCCGCCTCCCACTGGGCATAGCGGGTGGCATAGTCGTCCTTTTGCAGCTGGACCCCGGTTTCCCAGGCTTTTTGGCTGGTCTTGAATTTTTCAACGGCCGCTTCATGCTCGAGTCTGGCCGCTTCGGCCTGCTGCTGGTCGGCGGTGATCATCCGGTTCTGGGCCTTGGCATAGTTGGCAATCTGCATATTGATCGCGCATGTTTGAACCAGTTCCTGTCGGGTGCGATGGGCGCGGTCGGCTGGCGACATGTCGGCCCAGCGGGATTGGACCTGACCATTGCAGGTGGCAATGGTCGCCGCTGACGGACTATCCTGAGGACCGGGCTCGACAGGCTGGGCGGCGATCGGCGTCGCTGCAGCCATGCAAGATATCGCGAGAATATTGGTCAGTTTGTGCATCCGATTAATCCTTTTCTATTTTTATTTCTAACTCACGCGGGCAAAACCTGCTTACCCCTTGCCAAGTTCCACGGTTACGAAGGAATTGTTGCCCTGGCGGTTGAGCAGCACGAGGGCGGTGTTGTGGCGGCTCCGGGCCAGCGCCGAGGCCAGTTCCTCACCATTGCTGACATTCTGGTCGCCGACCCGTTCGATGATGTCGCCGGGCTGGATGCCGGCGTGATCGGCAGGGCCGTCCTCATCGACCGCGACCACGACGACACCATGGATATCGGCGGGTGCGTCGATACGGTCGCGCATGCTGCTGAGCGGTGCAACCGAAAGGCCGAGTTTCGGAGCGGTGTGGCCGGTGTCGGTGCCGGAACCAAGCCGGGTTTCCGCCTTGGCCGATTCCAGCTTGCCGAGCTTCACCTTGATGTCCATCCGGTTACCCTGACGCATGATCCCGATATCGGCCATATGTCCGACCTTCGCGGATGATGCGGCAAGGCTCAGGTCCCGACCTTCATGGATGGGAATATCATCAAAGCGGGTGACAATATCGCCGGTTTTCAGTTTTCCGACTGACGGACCGTCGCTACTGACCGTGGTCACGATGGCACCCTCTGCCTTCGCCAGTCCGGCGGCAGCGGCGATCGAAGGAGTCACGTCCTGGATGGCCACACCGAGATAGGCGCGCGTGACCCGGCCGTCGGCGCGCAATTGCCGCACCACCTGGCTCACGGTATTGGAAGGCACGGCAAAGCCGATGCCGACGGAACCACCGTTCGGGGAATAGATGGCGCTGTTCACGCCGACGACATGGCCGGCATAGTCGAGCAAGGGGCCGCCGGAATTGCCCTGGTTGATCGGAGCATCGGTCTGGATATAGTCGACATAGCTGCTGGTCCCCAGCGAGCGGCCGCGGGCCGAGATGATCCCGGTGGTAACGGTTTGCCCCACACCATAAGGATTGCCGATCGCGATCACCGAATCGCCGATCCGCAACTTGTCGGAATCAGCCAGGGTTAGCGGCGTCACGGCGGGCTTTTTGTCAACGTGGAGCAGCGCCAGATCGGTTTGCGGATCGCTGCCGACCAGCTTTGCCTCGGCAATGGTCTTGTCGGAAAATTCGACCATGAAGCGCTTGCCGTCCTCGATCACGTGGTTGTTGGTCAATATGTCGCCATTGTCATTGATCAGAAAGCCGGATCCCAGCGCCGTCGCTCCGACGCGGGGGCCACGTTCGACGCCGTCGCGGCCCATGAACTGCCGGAACATTTCGCTGAACGGGTCATTGTCGCCGAAGCCGCCGCCAAAGGACACCGGCTTTGCTTCCTGCTCCACCGTGATCGAAACGACGGCGGGTTGCACCGTCGCGACCACATCGGCAATGCCGTTGGGATCGGGGCGATAGGAGGCGGGACTGGCGGTGATGACGGGGGAGGAGCCATGGACCCCGGTCAGCGCCGCTGCGTCCGGCAAATAGGGAGAGAGGCCCCAGGTGGCAGCCGCAGCGATGGCGGCGGCTCCGCCGAGACCGAGAAGATAGGTATGACGTTTGTTGCTCACAGGCGTTTCCTTTGCTTCCAATAACCCGGCAAGGCTGGCCGATCCGGTCGCGGGACCGTGGCTTCGCCTTGCAAATTGATCGTCTCAAACCGGAGCAGAGACCTGATCCACGCTGTCGTCTTGCCATGACCCGTCTGTCGGCAAGGTGACCGGAACATAAATTTTTTTTAATCTGGAGCGAAACAGGCGGATGCGCTGAAGGGGCCGAAGCGGCAATCAGGGCTAGTCCCTGGCGGTGATTTTGCGTTTCCCACCGATCAACGCCTGCAGATCGTTGAGGCTGGTCAACCAGGACAGGCCCCGCGGTGCCGCGATATAGCGGCCCTCCCATTGCGGCGCGAATTTTTCCTTGTATTTGCGCAGTCCCTTGAAGCCGTACAGCGCTTCGCCATGGTGAAAAACCAGCGCGCCGACCTTCGCCCACGCGGGTGACAATCGGTTGGATTCGATACCCGAGAGCGGCGCAATCCCCAGCGTAAACCAGGCATATCCCTGCGCCTGGC
>CAWUKF010000192.1:0-5174 GCA_963922745.1 uncultured Sphingomonadales bacterium | reverse complement strand
ACAGGCCCGCGCTCATCAGGCCGTTGCGGACCCGCGTTTCGGGGGTGGCACAGGCCGATACAAGCGCGGATCCGGCAAAGATCAGGCCTGCATTTTTCAGAGGGGTCAGGATTTCAGTCGCTCCAGAACATTGTCATCGGTGATTCGCCGATAGCGCGCCATGACGAGGCTGAATAGTCCAAACAGCAGCAGGCCGATGGCAACCGCGATATAGAGCCAGCCCATCGACCGGAGGCTGTCCAGCACCTGGCCGATACCGCCGACGGAACCGGCATTCCCGTTCAGTGCAGCGGTTGCGATCTGCCAGCCGAGAACGGCGAAGACGACGGCCCGTGCGGCATATCCCGCTTGCCCGATGTGCCGGGCCAGGGAGGGGGCGTCGGCATCCAGGAGCGTCATGAACTTGGCGCTATAGGCCTTGACCGCCTGGTTGATGGCGGCGGCGAGAAAGCCCAGCCCGACGAGGGCAAGCAATATGTCGCCCATCGGCATCGAGGCGAGCGTGCCGGCTGCCTGCCCAGCGGTATCGCCGTCACCGGACGATCCGGTGGACGAGCCAAAGGCAAGCTTCCATGCGAAATAGCACAGGAATATATGGGCCATTCCACTGGCGGCGTGGCCGAGGCGGACCGCGATGCCCTTGGCGCCGCTGCCATGACCCTGCAGATCCATCCACGCGCCGTAGAGCCGGAACAGGCCGTAGCCGAGCAGCCCGAGTCCGACCAGGGCAAGCAGAATCGGTCCGCCGGACATGGTCTCGATTTCTTCCAGTACGCCGGTCGTGCCCGTCGACCCAGCCGTGGTCAGGGTCAGATATCCGGCCAGCCCGTACACAACCGCCCGGCCGAGATACCCGGCGCGGGCGAAATTTTCGATATTGGTGACGCGGGACATGCAAGGGCTCCTGTTGAACTGGTTAACGGATCAACGTCCGAACCAGCCAACGGGTTGCCCCTGGCGCGTAACTAGCCGGTCTTGGCCGCCTTTTTTGCCAGTTCGATCGCCTCGACCACGACCCGGCGCGCTTCGTCGGCGTCGCCCCATTTGCCGACCCGCACCCATTTTTCGGGTTCGAGATCCTTATAGTGGGTGAAGAAATGCTCGATCTGCTGCATCACGATTTCCGGCAGATGGCTGCCCTCGTCGATCTTGCGATAATAGGGGAAAGTCGCATCGATCGGGACGCACAGCAGCTTTTCGTCGCCGCCATGTTCGTCCTCGAGATTGAGCACCGCGATCGGACGGCAGCGCACGACGCAGCCCGGCATGAATGGCGAACGGGCAACGACCAGCGCGTCGAGCGGGTCACCATCGGGCGAAAGGGTGTGCGGAATGAAGCCATAATTGGCCGGATAGCGCATCGGCGTGTGCAGGATGCGGTCGACGAACAGTGCGCCGGATTCCTTGTCGAACTCATATTTCACCGGTTCGCCGCCGACCGGCACTTCGATGATGACGTTCAGGCTTTCCGGCGGGTTGTCGCCAATTGCGATCTTGTTGATATCCATGGAAAAGGTGGTCCTTATCTGGTTTTCGGCTGCAACAGCCGGTCAATGCCCCCTTCTTGTTCAGCACCCTCTCCGGTGATTTTTTCGAGCGCCGGATAGCGCAGGCCATCGGAATGGTCGACCATAAAATTATGATAAGCCTCACCATTTTTGGCAAAAATCTCGATCGCTCCCTCGCGACCGCGGTTTTCCTCGATTGCCTGTTTCAGCGCGGCGTCGCTGTAGGCCTTGCCGTTAACGGCGGAAATCGTCAGGCCGGGCCTTAGGCCGGCGCGGAACGCGGGGCTGTCCCATACCACTGACTTGATCATGCCCTTGCTGCCCATCACCAGGCCCACGCTGTAGCTGAGGTCAAGCTGCTTGCGGCGCTTGTCGTTGGCCAGAATATAGGGGCTGGGGGTATCGACGAAGACCAGCCGGTAGCCGCCGAGCGCCAGCCCGTTTTTGGGCGCTTCGCTGGTGGTGGCATGCACGCGTCCGGCGATAAACGTGGCCCAGTCATAGGGCTGGACCGCGTTGAGAGTGTCGATGACATCCTTTTCCTCATAGGTGCGGACACCCCAGTCGCCATTTCTGCCGCCGAAGAAGGACCGCGCGAAATCGCCCAGCGACTTCCGGCCACCCGATTCGCGGCGGATGATCTGGTCCGCCTCGAGCCAGATCAGCAGGCCCTCGTTATAATAGTCCTCGGACCGTTGCCAGCTGGTCCACGGCTTGGGACGCCGCGCGGCGATGATCGGGTCGTGGGTGGTATCGACCAGCGGTCGCCAGGTCCTGCCGACCCGCAGGTCCATGTCGGCGGCGATCGCGGCGAAGGCATCGAGCGTATCCTGTTTCGAATAAAGGCCGGAGCGCGCGCCGAGCACATAGCCCCAGAATTGCGTCTGGCCTTCATAGACCCACAGCAGGTTGTCGCGCATCGGCTGCCGGAAATCGGGCGTCCACATGCCGGCGGGACGACGATATTTGCCGTTCCAGGCGTGGGTCATCTCGTGCGGCAGCAGGTTGCGGCGGCCCGGACCGCTGTTCCAGTCGGTGAAATATTCCCGGTCGACACCATTTTCCGAAGAGCGGTGATGCTCCAGGCCGATGCCGCCCATATCTTCGGTCAGCGCGAGCAGGAAGTCGTAGCGGTCATAGGGATGGCTGCCGAACAGCGCCTCGGCTTCCTTGACCAATGCGGCGTGCGGGGCAAGCTGCTCTTTCGTCGGTCGCAAGAATTTGGCGTCATCGGCAACGATATTGAGATGGACCCGGTTGCTCAACGAATAGGTCTGAAAATATTGTCCGGCAAAGACCGGGCTGTCGACCAATGTGTCATAGTCGGTTTTTTCATAGACGATGGTGTTGCCGGTGGTCGATTTCGGGCGCAGCGCGCTCGCCGCCTGCCAACCGTCGGGATAGATGGCGGTTGCCTGGACCGGGATCTGGCGGACATAATAGCCCGCCGGATAGAGCGAGACCTGGTGCCAGCGCAGATTGAGCATCGACGGTGCCATGACGATGCGGCCCTGGTTCTCCACGGTGGCGGACACGAACTGGAATTTGGCGGTAATCTGCGAGACGCCTTCGGGCACGGTGAGGTGGAAGGCATAGACATCGACATTATCGCGGACCCAGGCGAGTTTCTGCCCGCCCGCCGTGAACTCAAGCCCGGTCAGCTTCTCGATCTCACCGCGCGGGGCATGGTTGCCGGGGAGCCATTCGGGATAGAGCAGGGTGATCGGGCCAGCACCGGCGACGGGGATGGTCTGGGTGACGCGAAATATGCCCTGATCATGGTCGCGCGCATCGACTTGGAGCTGCATCGTGCCGGGATAGGCGATGTCCTGCGGGGCCGGGATCGTATCCTGCGGCGCGACATATTCCGGTTTGCTGAGATTGTCGGGCATGGCTGCGGCGGGTGCGGAAATTGTGAGGCCCAGAACAAGGCCGAGAAAGGCGACGGTACGCATGTGAAGAAATTCCCCTGAATTGGCTTGCCCCTGCAAATGACGCTTTTTGATCGCGGCGTCCAGTGTTTGCGCATTTCCGGATCGACCGGAGGCGGGCGGGCGACATGAAAAACCTATTCCGCTTTGCCGCTTCCCCGTCTAAAGGCTGCCCATGGCAAAGATACAGACCCCCCAGCCGGTGCGCGGCACGCAGGATATTTTCGGCGAGGACCAGGAACGCTTCAGTCACGTGGTCGAGACCTTCGAACGGGTGCGGCGGCTCTACGGGTTCAAGGGCGTCGAAATGCCGGTGTTCGAACCGACCGCAGTCTTCGCCCGCTCGCTTGGCGAGACCACCGATGTGGTGTCGAAGGAAATGTACTCATTCGAGGATCGCGGCGGCGACAGTCTGACCTTGCGGCCGGAATTTACCGCCGGGATATGCCGGGCGTTTCTGAGCAATGGCTGGCAGCAGCATGTGCCGCTGAAGCTGGCGGCGCATGGGCCCTTGTTCCGCTATGAGCGGCCGCAAAAGGGACGCTACCGGCAGTTTCACCAGCTGGATGCCGAGATTATTGGCGCGGGCGAAGCGGCAGCGGATGTGGAGCTTTTATGTTTCGCCGACCAACTGCTCAAGGAGCTGGGCATTGCCGATGGCGTGACGCTGCAGCTCAATACGCTGGGCGATGCGGAAAGCCGGGATGCCTGGCGCGATGCGCTGGTTGACCATTTTCAGGCACACCGGGCCGAGCTGTCCGAAGACAGCCGGGACCGGCTGGAGCGCAATCCGCTGCGGATTCTCGACAGCAAGGAGCGGCAGGATCGCCCGATCGCCGATGCGGCGCCGGATATCGACGCCTATCTGTCGAGCGAGGCGACCGAATTTTTTGCGCAGGTCACCGAGGGGCTGGATGCCTGTGGCGTCGCCTGGGAGCGGAACAGCCGCCTGGTGCGGGGCCTCGATTATTACCGGCACACGGCGTTTGAATTTGTCACAGATCGCTTGGGCGCGCAGGGCACGGTGCTGGCTGGCGGGCGTTATGATGGTTTGATGGAATCGCTCGGTGGACCGCATACGCCGGCGGTGGGCTGGGCGGCCGGGATCGAGCGGTTGGGGATGTTGCTGGACGAACCCGCAGCGGTCGGGCCGGATGCGATTTTCATTCCGCTGGGCGACGGCTGCGAGCCGGCCGCGATGAAGCTGATGGGCGAATTGCGCGGGTCGGGGGTCAGTTGCGATATGGCCTATAGGGGCAATATGAAAAAGCGGATGCAGAAGGCCAATGCTGTCGGTGCCGCCCATGTGGTGATCATCGGCGAGAATGAACTGGCCAACGGCGTGGTTGCGGTCAAAAATCTCGAAACCGGTGACCAGCGAGAGATCGTGCTAGCGGGTCTGGCTGAAGCGTTGAGCGCATGACCGCTATCACCCCTCAAAGAATAGCGCAGATCGAGGCGCGCTTCGCCGAATTGCAGGCGATGATGGCGTCGGGCGATCTCGACAGCGACAAATTTGTCGCCGTCTCCAAGGAATATGCCGAGATCGAACCGGTTGCCGCAGCCGCCGCGCAGGTCAAGAATCTGCGCGACGAGCAGCAGGGGCTGGCCGAAATGCTGGCCGGAGATGATGCCGAGATGAAGGCGATGGCAGCCGATGAAGTGGATGGCGTTAGAAAGGCGCTGGCCGCCGCCGAGCGCGCGCTGGCGCTGCAGCTGCTGCCCAGGGACAGCG
>CAWUKF010000191.1:0-5176 GCA_963922745.1 uncultured Sphingomonadales bacterium | reverse complement strand
GACGGCATCGCCATGGCCTGGCGGGCCGGGGCGCGGGTGTCCAACATGGAAATGATGCAGTTCCACCCGACCTGTCTCTATAATCTCGACGTCAAGAATTTCCTGATCACCGAGGCGGTGCGCGGCGAAGGCGGCCATTTGAAACTGCCGGAAGATGCCGACGACGAGACGGGCGACCGCTTCATGGCCCGCTTTGACCCGGAACGCATGGAACTGGCCCCGCGCGATATCGTAGCGCGCGCGATTGACCACGAGATCAAGCGGCTCGGGCTCGACTATGTCCATCTCGATATCTCGCACCGCGATCCGGAGTTCGTGAAGGGGCATTTCCCGAATATTTACGAGAAGCTGATCGGGCTGGGCATCGACATGACCCGGGAACCGATTCCGGTGGTGCCGGCGCAGCATTATACCTGCGGCGGGATATTGATCGATCTGGCCGGCCGCGCCGACCTGCCTGGCCTCTATGCCGCAGGTGAATCCAGCGAAAGCGGGCTGCATGGTGCCAACCGGCTGGCGTCGAACAGCCTGCTCGAATGTTTTGTCTTCGGTGATGCTGCGGCGCGCGATATTGCCGAGCATTGGGACGACATGCCTGCCCCGCCTGCCATTCGCCCCTGGGATGAAAGCCGGGTCACCGACAGCGATGAGGAAGTGGTGATCAAGCAGACCTGGACCGAAATCCGCCGCTTCATGTGGAATTATGTCGGTATCGTCCGCACCACCAAGCGGCTCGAGCGGGCGCAGCACCGCATTGATCTGCTGCGCGGCGAGGTCGAGGAATATTACGGCAATTTCCGGGTGACGCAGGATCTGATCGAGCTGAGGAACCTGATCGAGGTCGCGGATCTGATCGTCAAGTCGGCGCTGGCACGCAAGGAAAGCCGGGGGCTGCACTATATCACGGATTATCCGGACATGCTGCCGGTAGCGGAGGATACGATACTGGCGCCCTGACACGATTTCAGCAGGAGGGACTTATGGGGTTGAAGGTGATTGGCTCGGGTTTCGGTCGAACCGGGACCCTCTCGATGAAGGTGGCGCTGGAGCAGCTCGGCTATGTCAAGACCCATCATATGGAATATGTGTTGAAGAACGCCGACCAGCGCGCCCTCTGGCACGATGTGGCGACCGGCGGCACGCCGGACTGGGACAGGATTTTTGACGGCTATCAGGCGAGCGTCGATTTCCCGTCCGCCTCTTACTACAAGGAATTGCTGGCCGCCTTTCCCGATGCCAAGGTCGTGCACACGGTGCGGGACGTCGATCGCTGGTACAAGAGTGCGAGCGAAACCATCTATCCCATCAGCAAGGCAGCACCAGCTTGGGCAACAAGACTCCTTCCCTTTTTCCGCAGGAACAGGGAGATGGTTGACGGTGCCGTCTGGAACCGAGTGTTTCACGGCCGGTTTGAGGACGAAGCCTATGCCAAGCAGGTTTTCCACGACTATACCGAGCAGGTGAAGGCCGATATCCCGGCGGACAGGCTGCTGATCTTCGAGGTGAAGGATGGCTGGGAGCCGCTCTGCGCCTTTCTCGGCAGGGATGTACCCGACGCGCCCTTTCCCCATGTCAACGACAGCGCCAGCTTCAAGGCCATGATCCGCAACATCAAGCTGGTTTTCGGCGCGGTGCATGTTTTGCTGGCTGCGGGCATCGTGGGATTGATCTGGTGGCTGCTGTCGTGAATTGGTGCCGGGTACAAATCTAGCCGTACCATGGCGCCTGCCGTCAAGGCTCCGCGTCGAGCGCGGAGCACATCTCTCTATCTATCGGCCCACCCTGTGCTCCGCACTTGATGCGGAGCCCGGCGGGCTAGGCGATATCGTTGTAAAGATCGCGCCATTCGGGATTATGCTCTTCGATCAGCGCAATTTTCCGTTCCCGCCGCCATTTCTTGAGCTTCCTCTCTCTCGCTCTTGCGTCCTGGATATCGTCATGGGCTTCAAACCAGACCAGCAGCGTGCAGCCATGTTCCTTTGAATAGCCCTAGATCACCTTGTTGCGATGCTGCCAGGCGCGCCGGGGGAGATTGCTGGTGACGCCGAGATAGGTTTTTCCGCGGCGGCGGTTGGCCATGAGGTAGACGTAGCCGGGTTTGGTCATTTTGCTACCATGGCGCTTGCCTCCAGGGCTCCGCGTCAAGCGCGGAGCACAACTCCCTTCCTGTGCTCCGCGCTTGATGCGAAGCTTTTATAGGTTATCGCTTACTCCTCACCACCTTGTCGCTCGTCTTGTGCTTCTCAAGATCCGCGGGATCGAACCAGACCGGCTTCAGCTTCTTGTCCACAAACAGCTGCATCTGGTCGGTGTAATGCGGTGATTGCGGGCGCGTGGTGGCGGCGCCGAAGGGCTGGATCGAGCGGGAGTGGACCTGCCCGTCTTTGGCCCATTCGATAAACATGATGAAGCTGTCGCCGTGGCGGACGCTCAGGCGGCCATCGTCATCGACATCCCAGAGGGTCGAGGCGCGGATGGTGTCGTTGCCGCCGTCGATCGGCAGATCGACCTCGCCCTGGCGCAGTCGCAGCACGTCGAGCATCGGCGGATCGATCCGACCGAAATATTTCGTCAGATGATCGACCGTCTCTTCCAGAACCTGGCGCGGGTCGGGCATTTTTCCGCGCTGGTAGTGCGACTTGTTGGCCGGGCGCAGCACCATCAGGGCGAGCGCGTCCGCCGCGCCCTTGCCGTCGAGATTCCAGTCCCAGTCGGCCAGCAATTTCTGCGCCTTGAGCAGCCTGGCGCTGTCCTTCAGGTCGAGCGCGGCAATCCGGTCGAGCCAGTCCTTGGCATAGCCGGCCTTTTCGTAGCCGGTGTCATATTTGATCGCCCACAGTTCCGCGTCGCTGATCTTGCCGTCGTCATTGGCTTTTTCGAGCAGGGCGATCGCGCGGCGCGAGCGGTTGGTCTGGTCATCCTCGATACCGAGCAGCGGCGAGAAATTGTCCGCTTTCAGCTCGTCGCCCGGGCCGGCGGCGATATAGGGCGTGTTATTGGCGTTCATGACATAGCCGGAGGCGGGATTGACCAGCGCCGGGACGCGGGTGAACGGCAGGGTTTTCTGCCACAGCGCGTTTGACGTGTCGCCTGGCAGCACGCCGCGCCAGTCAAAGCCTTCGGGCCGGTCGGGGAACATCGCGTTATAATAGAGCCCGATATTGCCGGCAGCATCGGCATAGATGAAATTGGTCGCGGGAACGCCCTGCCCCGCCATTGCGGCCTGCCATTCGTCGAAATTCTTGGCCTTGTTGATCCGATAATATTGGGTCAGCATGTCGACCTCGTCGATGCCGGCATAGCGCAGTGCATAGGCGCCGCTGTCGTTCATGATCACCGGGCCGTGGATCGAGCGATAGGCGATCTGCGGATAGGGAATGACAAAGGGGCCAAACTTGATCTTCAGCCAGACGCGCTTCTTTTCGAGTGGCTTCCACTGGCCGTCAAAGCGGTAGGCGTCCTTTGCATCGTTCAGGGTCAGCTTGTAGATATCGACCAGATCCGGTCGGTTAACGGTGTTGGTCCAACCGAGATATTTGTTATGGCCGAGGAACGGGAACGGCGAGCCGGGGAAATTGGCACCGGCAAAGTCCCAACCCTCGTCGCTGTGCACGACCAGCTCGTACCAGGCGACATTGCCGCGCAGCGGCTGGTGCGAATTGGAGATCAGGCGGGTCTTGCCTTCGGGCGAATGGTCCGGGGCGATCGCAAAGGCATTGGAGCCATTCTCGTCCGGGTCGGGCCCGACTGGCGTGGTTGTTTCGTCCTCGATCATCTTGTCCGGGCTCAGCGGATGGACGGATTTCTTTGCCGGTTCATCGGCCAGGCGCGGGCCGCCCTCGCGCGGCAGCGGCTTGTTCTGGACCAGCGCCTCGACCGGGTTGTTCAGGCCAAAGAAGAAGGGCGAGCGCAGCACGAAGCCGGCGGCGATATCCTGCCCGTTGACCGGGAACAGTTTCGCCAGCTTGACCTCTCCCGGATGATCCGCCGCATAGGCATTGAGACCCGAGGCATAGCCGTCGAGCAGCGCCCGGACATCGGCGGGCAGATCATCATATTTGCGGGTCACGGTGCCGCGCACGTCGAGCAGCGCCGCGATATAGTCGATCGGCGCGCTGTCCGCACCGTTCAGGGTGGCCATGCGCCCGCGGGTCATCGCGGTCACTTCCTGAAGGGTCGAAAAGTCATCCTCGGAATGGGCATAGGCCACGCCATAGGCAACGTCGGGATCCGTCTTGCCGAAAATATGCGGGACACCGAATTCGTCGCGAACGATCCGCGCTTCATAGGCGCGTTCGGGCGGCGGCGCGGACTCGCTGACGCTGAGCGGTTCCCAGATCGCCAGACCGACGGCAACCAGTGCAATGAAGATCAACAGTCCGATGCCCGCGCGCTTCAGTGTTTTCACCTATTTGTTCCTCCCCGCCAGCCCGATAGGGTGACCGATGCATTTTTTCTCGTGATAGCGCCTACCATATAAATCCGCAGGAAAAAGTGACAATGCGCTTGTGTTGCCCGACTACCACACCATATTCATGACAAGAGATTGAGATTGAACAGGACCAACCTATGAACCTCGAAAAATTCACCGACCGCGCCAAGGGATTCCTGCAGTCCGCGCAGACCGTCGCCATTCGCATGAACCACCAGCAGATTACCGCTGCGCATATCGCCAAGGCGCTGCTGGAGGACGACCAAGGCATGGCGGCCGGGCTGATCACCAGAGCCGGCGGCGATGCCAAGAAAGCGCATCAGGAAATCGATGCGGCCCTGGCGAAGATTCCAGCGGTATCGGGCGGCGGGGCGCAGCAGACCCCGGGGCTGAACAATGACGCAGTGCGGGCGCTCGACCAGGCTGAGCAGATCGCCGACAAAGCCGGCGACAGCTACGTCACCGTGGAACGGTTGCTGCTGGCGCTACTGCTCGCCAAGGAGACGCCCGCCGGCAAGGCGCTGGCCGCATCCGGTGTCACCCCGGAAGCGCTGAACACCGCCATAAACGAATTGCGCGGCGGCCGATCGGCGGACAGCGCCTCGGCCGAAGAGAGCTACGAAGCGATGAAGAAATATACCCGCGACCTGACCCAGGCCGCGCGCGACGGCAAGCTCGACCCGGTGATCGGCCGCGACGAGGAAATCCGCCGGACGATCCAGGTGCTTTCGCGCCGGACCAAGA
>CAWUKF010000190.1:0-5199 GCA_963922745.1 uncultured Sphingomonadales bacterium | reverse complement strand
TGGCTGGAATAGCCATTCATCTCGCGCCAGTTTTTCGGCACACCGCGGTCGCCCATCAGATAAGTGACCTGATGCGCGCTTTCTGGCGAAAGCGTCCAGAAATCCCACATCATGTCATGGTCGCGCAGCCCGTTGTCGGCGCGGCGCTTCTGGCTGCGAATGAAGTTCTGGAATTTGATCGGATCGCGAACGAAAAAGATTGGCGTGTTGTTGCCAACCATATCGAAATTGCCTTCTTCGGTATAGAATTTGACGCTGAAGCCGCGCGGATCGCGCCATGTGTCCGGGCTGCCGCGTTCACCAGCGACAGTCGAGAAGCGCATTGCTACATCAGTCTTCACGCCCGGCTGGAACAGCTGTGCCTTGGTATATTTCGATACATCCTGGGTCGTTTCAAAATGGCCGAACGCGCCCGAGCCTTTGGCATGCGGCTGACGCTCGGGAATCCGCTCGCGGTTAAAATTGGCCATCTGCTCGATCAGATAATGGTCGTGCAATACAATCGGGCCATCACTGCCAACGGTTAGCGAATGTTCCTCGCTCTGAACACGGATTCCGCTATCGGTTGTAGTGGCTGGAGCGCCTGCTTTTTTATCGACCATGATGAATTGCCTTATTTTGAAAAGTTGTCCTCAGAAATACGGTTCACCAGCGAGAAGGTTCCGGAGCAGCCTATGCACGGAGCAATCATGCGAGCTGGCGTCACAGATTGATAATTGTGGGATAAAATTTTCCCGACACCCGTTCCGCCGATTTCCGAGCCCAGTCCAGCCCATCGCCCCCGACGACCAACTGCATTCAGCCTAATGCCCGTGCATCGGGTCAGTTAAACTTAGCCAATCGACGAAGTTTTTACTTGCGATCCGGATGCGCACGCCTATTGTTAGCAATATGACTAACCATGATCCCGACTTGTCCCGAATGTTCCACGCGCTGGCCGATCCGACGCGCCGATCCACACTGGCTCGGCTTGCGGAGGCTCCGGCCCCGGTCACCGAACTGGCGAGCCCGACCGGACTGAAGCTGCCGACGGTGATGCGGCATCTTGCGGTGCTGGAGGAGGCCGGCCTGATCACGACGTCGAAAGAGGGACGGACCCGCACCTGCGCGCTTGTCCCCGACGCGCTGAAGCCGATGCGGACCTGGCTCGACGACCAGGCGGACATCTGGGAAGCCCGGCTCGACCGGCTGGATGCATTTGTTATGGCCAATAGGAAGGAAGAAGAGACATGACCCATGATTTCCCGGATGCCCCCGACCGGACGATGACTCTGCAGCGACTGATCAGGGCGCCGCGATCGGCGGTCTGGGCCGCCTGGCTGAACCCGGAAACACTGCCGCAATGGTGGGGGCCGGACGGCTTTTCCTGCCGCACCAGCAGGATCGACCTGCGCACCGGCGGCGAATGGCTGTTCGACATGATCGGTCCCGACGGCACGGTCTATCCGAACCACCATCTCTATACCGAGGTCCGGCCGGAGGAGCGCATCATCTATACGCTGCTCTGGGGTGAAAATGGCCCAAAGCACGCCGACGCTCTGGTCACGCTGGAAGAGGTGGACGGCGCAACCCGGGTGACGATGCGCATGGCTTTCACCACCGAAGCGGAATTCCAGGAGGCAAAAGGGTTCGGCGCCGAGGAACTGGGGCAACAGACGCTGGGCAAGCTGGAAAATTTCATTCTGGCCCGCTGATACACGCGACGGTTTTCAATGGAAAAGGACAATGCGATGAGCAGCAGCAAGACCGAACTGAGCATCACTCGCCTGATCCGGGCGCCGCGGGCACTGGTATGGGAGGCATGGGCAGAGCCCCGGAAGTTCGAGAAATGGTGGATACCCGCGCCGATGATCTGCCGGGTGCTCAAGATGGACCTGCGCGCGGGCGGCGGGTTCGAGACGCAGATGAGCGAAATTGGCACCGATTTCACGCCGCATCTCGACAGCTGCTTCCTGGAGATTGTCCCGCAGCAGAAGATCGTCTTCACCACGGCATTGTCGGAGGGATGGCAGCCGGTCGATCCGTGGCTGGCGATGACCGCGATCATGACGATGCAGGATGAGGACGGCGGCACGCGCTATACCGCTCGCGCCCTCCACAGAAATCCGGAAGAAAAGCAAAAGCACGACGAGATGGGATTTTATCAGGGCTGGGGCAGTGCTCTCGAACAGCTCGCCCGACTGGTCGAAGCCGGCAGCTGACCGGGAAGGTTAGGCGACCCGGGAATGTTGGCACCCTGTCAGCTGCGCGGCTGCCGGTTAAAATCTCACGCGCGCGGAAAGCCGAAGCTGACGGGGTTCAACGGGATGAAAGTGACGATCCGCCACCGGCGCGGACTCTCCTGCCAGTTGCGATTCATAAAAATAGGTGATGTCGGCGTCCTTTGCATCAAACAGGTTGAAAAGCTCCAGCCCAAGACGGATTGATCCAAGCTCGTAAAATCCTCCCAGATTGACCAGCGTGGTCGGGTCCGATGTGACCGACCCGTCTTCGATCAGCGGTGCCTTCCCGAAATGGCGAACCCGCATCGTCAGGTCCATTCCGGTCAAGGGCGTTGCAGTGATGCCACCCGATAGGACCTCCGAAACTGATCCGGGAACGTTGCGAAGCGCCGCCGGAACATTTTTGAACCTGGCATTGGTAAAGGCATAGACAGCGTCGAGGGACAACCAGGACGCCGGTCGCCAGAAGGCATTGGCCTCAACCCCATAGCGGCGGGTGGCGTCATTCGGTTCGGTGGCCCCGGCATCGCCGACAAAGACCAGCTCCGATTGCAGGTCGAGATAGAATCCGACAAGCGCCACATTGAAATTGTCCCGCTCGATACGTCCGCCCAGTTCCGCGCCCCTGGCCCGGGCAAACACCGGTACCTGATCGGCCGCAAGTCCGGTTACCGGATCAACGGTAATGGTCGCGCCGCGCACATCGTTGCTGTGGAAGGATTCTCCATAGTTGGCATATAGCTCGACCGCATCGACAGGACGCCAGGCGATCCCGAATTTGGGTGCCAGAAACATGTCCGATCCCTGTCCGGAATTGGCAGCAAGGCCGGACTCGACATCGTAGCCCAGATAATCCCCACGCATTCCCCCATAAGCCCGCAGCCGGCTGGTGAGGGAAAGCTCGGCCTCGACAAACAGGCCGACAGACAGTTCGTCCACCTGATCGCTGCGGATTGTGGCAACGGGCCGCGCCGCCACGCTTCTGAACAGGCCGACGCGGTCGATCCGGTCGTACCGCACATTGCCGCCCGCGGTGAACGAGAGGGGAAGGGCTGTGCCCTCGATATCCCAGCGCTTGCTTGCCATCCCGCCGAATATCGCCCGCCGGTCGGCCTGCTGAAACTCGTCGCCGTTGACCGGATCCTCCAGGAAATAGGTAAAATCGGAAGTCAGGGTCAGATCATAATAGGTTGCAAATGCGTTCAGCTTCACCCCGTCGAAGGCTGCATTGACGACTGCCCCGACCCGGGTCGTCTCGCCTCCCACATCGTCGTCAATAAAACCAAACCGGTCAATCAGGCCGCTTGCCACCGCTCGCTCGGGAATCTGGTCGGTGGAATCCCACTGCGAATGATAGCCATTCAACTGGATGGAAAAGCCGTCATCCCGTGTACCGGAGCTATATTTGACAAGACCGTTATATTTTTCGAGACTTTCGTCGAGCCGCCAGGGCCCGTTGGAAACGGTCCCATCGACCGCGAGCAACAGGTTGCCGGAACCAAGAGGCCCGCTACCGGCGGCGGTGGCCCGATAATATCCGAACTCGCCGACCGTGACCTGAGCAAATGGCTGGAGCCGGTCATAGGTCTTGAAGGCCACGGTCCCCGCGGCGGAAAAATCGCCGACATCGGCAAAATAGGGACCCTTGCGAAAATCGATCCGCTCGACGGTTTCCGGGATCAGAAAATTGAAATCAAGATAGCCCTGGCCATGACCATGGGTGGGCATGTTTACCGGAACACCATCGACGAAGCCGGCGAAGTCGGTACCGTGGTCCAGATTGAACCCGCGCAAGAAATACTGGTTGGCCTTGCCGGTACCGGAATGCTGGGTGGCTATGACTCCCGGTACATTTTCGACCAGTTCGCCGGTTCGCGATATCGGCAGGTTTTCGAAGTCGGCATAGCCCACTGTCCCTTGCGACCCCGACAGCGCGGTCCCGATCTGCTCAATCGCCCGACCATAGACGATGATAGTTTCATCAGGATATTTGTCCGGGTCATCAGCCTCTGCAGATGCATCCTTCTGCGTAGCGCTCGAGCGTGAATCGGTCGCCATTGCGCCGGTCGGCCATTGTGCCAAGGAAACAGCCATCCACGCGGCCAATACTCTATTCATAACTACTGACTTTTCTGCCGACTCATACCAGCCTGCCTATCGATTTGGACCGGGACGGCTTCTAGGCACTCAGGTCAAACTTTTCAGGTACCATTTTAGCCAGTATCTTGTCGCAGCCGGCGTTGTTGCGCTGGAAGCAGTCGTGCGCCTTCATTGCTACATAATGGGCGACCAGGGCCGGCCAGCGGCTCCTGTCGGGCAAGCCGGCAAGCAGGTCCGTCTGAGCGATCTGGCTGGCGACCGCGATGTCGGCGATGGTGATCGAGTCGCCAATAAAATATGCGCGGCCATCGAGATAGTCCTCGAGATAATCCCACAGCGGCGGCAGTTTCTCGTTCCAGGTCCGGCGTGCCGTATCGAGATCGGGCTCCTTGCGCTGGAACAGGTTGAAGATGATCGGCCGGAACAGGCCCATGCCGCCGGCCATCGCCAGACCGGTATCGGCATATTCCTCGAGCCACAGCGCCCGGCCGTGGTCGAACGGGTCAGCGGGATAGATAGCGGGGTCGGGCTGTTTCTTCTCGAGATAGCCGCAGATGGCGGAACTGTCGGTGATCGTACCTTCGGGTCCATCTTCGGCGATTTCTCTGATCCGCAACGAGGGAATGCGGCCCAGCGGGCTGATCGCCTTGTACCAGTCGGGCATCCCCATCACACTAACCTCTTCACAGTCATAGCCAAGCCCCTTGAGCGCTATCACCGCTTCGACCTTGCGCTGAAAGGGAGACAGAGGCGAGCCGTAGAGGATATAGGGAGCGGTCATGCGGGAATTCTCCGTTGGGATCGGGGTTCAGTAGGAAAAGGTCTGGCCGACGGTGGCTTCCGACAGGCTCCACAGCCGCTCGGCATTGGCCGGATC
>CAWUKF010000189.1:0-5208 GCA_963922745.1 uncultured Sphingomonadales bacterium | reverse complement strand
GTGGACGCCGAGCAGTCTGGCGCTGTCGCGCGGCACCGCCGGTCGCAGCGCAATGCACTCCGGCGGCAGGTCAAAATCGAAAAGGTCGACGCGCACCGGGCGGTCTAGGGATTGATCGGCGCGTTCAGGTCATCCACCGTGATCGGCTGTTCGGACAGGTCGGTTCCCGGCGTCGGCAGCACGGGCGGCTTGTTGTCGGCAGCGATCGAGGCCTGCAGGATCCGGCTCGGGTTCAGGGGCGGTTCGCCGCGGGCGATCTTGTCGACATATTCCATGCCGGAGATGACGCGACCGAAGGCGGAATATTTGCCGTCGAGCGAGAAGCGCGGGTAGAAGACGATGAAGAACTGGCTGTTGGCGCTGTCTTCGCTCTCGGACCGGGCCATCGACACCACGCCGCGCAGATGCGGGAACTTGCCGAATTCCGCCTTCAGGTCGGGCAGTTCGGAGCCGCCGGTGCCAGTGCCGGTGGGATCGCCGGTTTGCGCCATGAAACCGTCGATCACCCGGTGAAAGATGATCCCGTCATAAAAGCCCTGCCGGGTCAGCGTCTTGATCCGCTCGACATGGTTGGGAGCAAGATTGGCGAACAGCTGGATCGCCACGCGCCCGCCGGTCGACAGGTCGAGATAGAGAATATTCTCTTCCGCAGGAACCGACGCGGGGGCCGGTGCCGGCTGCTCCGCTTCCTGCGCGTGTGCCGCAAAGGGAATCAGGAACAGGGCGGAAAAGGTCAGGAATAATCTACGCAGCATGGCATACTCGTTTGGCATCAGGGGTTTGAACGACATTCTGCCTTTGGACGATTCTGCCTTTCACTGCAATGAATTGCTGGGAAAGGCTATTGATCGCCCTTGAGGCCAATCTTTTCCACCCGGGCGGTGATTTCATCGGCCACCAGCGGCGTGACGAACTTGTGGATCTCGCCACCGAACATGGCGATTTCCTTGACCAGCCGCGAGGCAATCGGCTGCAGCGAGACGTCGGCCATCAGGAACACCGTTTCGATATCGCCGTTGAGCTGCTGGTTCATGCCGGCCATCTGATATTCATATTCAAAGTCGGCGACAGCGCGCAGGCCGCGCACGATCACGCCGGCGCCCTGCTTTTCGGCGAATTTCATCAGCAGCATGTTGAAGCCGACGACTTCCACGCCATCGCCCAGATCGGCGGTTTCGCGGCGCACCATCTCCAGCCGCTCCTCGTCGGAGAACATCGGCGATTTCGACGGATTGGTGGTCACGCCGATCACCAGCTTGTCGACCAGGCGCATGCCGCGCCTGATGATATCCATATGCCCAAGGGTTATGGGGTCGAACGTCCCCGGATAAACACCAATTCTCATGTATAGCTCCCCCGACTAGCGGTCTCGTGTGATTGTATATTCGGCGATGGCGCGCAGCAAATCGGCTTCTTCGCCATAGCTGTTGAGATGCGACCTGGCCTGGTTCGCCAGCATCTCGGCCTGGTCTCTGGCGCGTGCCAGTCCCATCAGGCTGAGAAAGGTTTCCTTGCCGGCCCGCGCATCCTTTTGCAGCGCCTTGCCGGCCTTTTCCTCGTCGCCCTCGACATCCAGGATGTCGTCGGCAATCTGGAAGGCGAGGCCCAGGTCATGGGCGTAGCCGCGCAGACTCGTGCGCCCTTCTTCCGCCACCCGGCCCAGGATCGCGCCGATTTCAACGCAGGCGGCGATCAGCGCGCCAGTCTTCAGCTGCTGCAGCCGGGTCACCGTCTGCAGGTCAAAGGTGGATTTCTCGGCCACCAGATCCATCATCTGGCCGCCTGCCATGCCGGCGGGCCCGGCAGCCTTGGCCAGGCAGGCAGTCATTTCGGCGCGGACGAACGGATCGTGGTGCGTGCGTTCGTTGGCCAGCAATCCGAAGGCCAGGGCATGCAGCGCATCGCCGGCCAGGACCGCGGTCGCTTCACCATAAGCAATATGGGTGGTCGGCTTGCCGCGGCGCAGGTCGTCGTCATCCATGCAGGGCAGATCATCATGGATCAGCGAATAGACGTGCAGCGCCTCGACCGCTGTCGCGGCGCGAATCGAGCAGCTTTCATCGACATTGAACAGCCCTGCGGTCGCCATCACCAGCAGCGGTCTGAGTCGTTTGCCGCCGCCAATCGCGGCATGGCGCATCGCCTCGTATAATTCGCTGCGGGCGTCGTTGGGAACCTGCAAGAGAGAATCGAACTGGCTGTCGACGGCGGTGGCGACGCGCCCCATCTCGCGGAAAAGATCGGAATTGTTGTTGGCCGCCAACGGCTCAGTCCGCATCAAAGGGAGTGGTGGCTTGCGGCTTGCCGTCGCGATCGAGCGTGATTTTCTCGATCTTCGCCTGCGCCGCTTCCAGCCGCTGCTGGCACAGGCCGCGCAGCTTTTCGCCTTCGCTGTATAATTCGATCGACTGGTCGAGCGGCACGTCGCCGCTTTCCAGCTTGCGGACAATTTCCTCGAGCCGCTTCAGCGCGTCCTCGAAATTCAGCGTCGACAGGTCTTCTTGGGTTTCGCTCATGGCAAATTCAATGACGACGCTTTCGGTCGCGGTCAAGGGCTTGGGCTTCACTATCGTCAACTTCGGGTGTAGCTTTTCAAAAAAGGGGGAGAAAATATGTTCATCGGTCATTTTGCGCCCGCGATGGTCGCGGCAACCCATCCGAAAGCGCCGGGCCTCGGCACGCTGTTTGTTGCCGGACAGGTGCTGGATTTCGGGTTTTTCGGACTCGCGCTGGTCGGTGTGGAGAATTTCCGGATCACGCCCGGGATCACCAAAATGGTGCCGCTGGATCTCTATGACATGCCCTATACCCACAGTCTTCTGGGAAGCGCGCTGCTGGCAGCGGCATTCGCGCTATTGATCTGGCTGGTCACGCGCAACCGCACGGGCGCGCTGATTGGCGGCGCCGTGGTCCTGTCGCACTGGTTCCTCGACCTGCTGGTGCACGCGCCCGACCTGACACTCGCCGGCTCGCCGCCGAAATTCGGGTTCGGCCTGTGGAACCATCCGATGATCGAGATGCCGCTGGAAATCGGCATCACCTTTGGCGCGCTCGCCTTTTACATCCACCGGACGAGGCCGATTTCCGGCCTGTCCAAATATGCGCTTGGCCTTTTGGCCGTATTGCTGCTCGCCTTTCAATCGATCAACTGGTTCGGGCCGGAACCGCAATCTGCGGATGCGGCGATGAAGCTGACCGGGCTGTTTGCCTTCACTGTCGCGGCGCTTGCCGCCTGGTGGGCAGGGCGGACCCGGATATTGAAACGGCCTTGAGGATTGAAACGAACATGACCCAGTATATCGCCGCCTATTTTATCGCCGCGCTCATCTTCGGTATTCTGGATGCCCTCTGGCTGAGCAACGCCGCGCCATCGCTCTATCGTCCGATCATCGGTGATATCATGGCCGACAAGTTCCGCCTGGCGCCGGCGCTGACCTTCTATGCCCTTTATCTTGGCGGGATGATGTGGTTTGCGGTGCGTCCGGCGCTGATCGACGGCCAATGGGCCACCGCGTTGCTAAACGGAGCGCTACTGGGCTTTTTCTGCTATGCGACCTTCGACCTGACCAGCCAGGCGGTGTTCAAGACCTGGTCGACCAAATTGACGATCATCGACATGATCTGGGGAACATTTGCGACCGGGACCACTGCGGCGCTAACGGCATTTCTGGTGCTGCGTTTCGTGAAGGTCTGAGCCGGGTTCAGCGCCTCGGTTTCAGCCCCAGCATTCTTTCCGGCAGCTGCGCCAAAATCGCTTTCTGCCGAGCCTCGGTTGCCGACCCCCATTCGGCAATTTCCGCCAGACTGCGCCCGCAGCCGGTGCACAGGCCGGTCGGCCGATCGATGGTGCAGATGTCATTGCAGGGCGATTTCAAGAGGCGAGCTGCTCCTCGATCTGGCCGAGACGCTCCTTGCCAAAATAGATCTCGCCGTCGACAAACATCGTCGGGATGCCAAAGGCACCGCGCTCGACGGCATTTTCCGTGTTGTCGATCAGCCTTTGCTTGACCGCAGGATCCTGGGTCATCGTCAACAGCCCCTGCCCGTCGAAGCCGCCATTGTGCAAAATCTTGGCCAGCGTATCGCCATCGGTAACGTCCAGCCCCTGCTCCCAGATCGGAGGCAGCAGCGTGTCGATGAACCCGGCGCGTTTTTCCGGTTCCAGCGCCACCAGCATCCTCTGCAGGGTGATCGTATTGAACGGAAATTTCGGGTTCATCCGGAATTTGGTCAGGCCATGCTTCTTGATGAACCGGTTCATCTCCAGCATCGCATAGTCATTCTTGCCCTTCACCTCCGCGTCGCGAACGAAGGGAGGCGCATTGCCGGTCAGCTTGTGCATACCGCCAAGAAAGGCCGGGGTGACCGCGATGTTTGCACCATGCTTCTCTGCCAGCGCCCTGAGCGGCGACCATATCAGATAGGCGTTGGGGCTTACGAAATCGAAAATCAGCTCGATGGACTTGGTCATGCGAATGTGCTCCTGCGGAGGCAGGAGCCCATCTCCCGCTATGTCGTCCAGACGCAAATTCTGGAGATGCCCCCCGCCTTCGCGGGGGCGCAAGACATTCCTTATAGTACCGCGCAGAAACATCAATTCCCACTAGTCGAAATTGCTACGGGTCGTTAAAGGCGGTGCATGACAACAGATACGCTGATCGCAGAGCCCCAGATCTCCACCGAAACCGTGCGCGAGCATGGCCTCAATGCAGAAGAATATCAGCGCATATTGAACGCGCTGGGGCGCGAGCCGAATATCACCGAACTCGGTATTTTCTCGGTGATGTGGTCGGAACATTGTTCCTACAAGTCCTCGCGCCTGCATCTCAAGAAACTGCCCACCACCGGCCCGCAGGTGATCTGTGGCCCCGGCGAAAATGCCGGCGTCATCGATATTGGTGACGGTCAGGCGGCGATCTTCAAGATGGAGAGCCACAACCATCCGTCCTATATCGAACCCTATCAGGGCGCAGCGACCGGCGTCGGCGGCATCCTGCGCGATGTCTTTACGATGGGCGCGCGGCCCGTGGCCAATCTCAATGCCCTGCGTTTCGGACGGCCCGAGCATCCGAAGATGAAGCATCTGGTCAAGGGCGTGGTTGCCGGTATCGGCGGCTACGGCAATTGCGTCGGCGTACCGACAGTCGGCGGCGAGACCAATTTCG
The DNA here is from genome assembly GCA_963922745.1 of uncultured Sphingomonadales bacterium. GTDB lineage: Bacteria > Pseudomonadota > Alphaproteobacteria > Sphingomonadales > Sphingomonadaceae > Parasphingorhabdus. The sequence continues at coordinate 43 of CAWUKF010000189.1, read as the reverse complement.
ATCCGGCCTATGACGGCAATATCATCGTCAACGCGATGACCGT
>CAWUKF010000188.1:0-5243 GCA_963922745.1 uncultured Sphingomonadales bacterium | reverse complement strand
GCTCGTCACCGTTCATCTCGATCTCGACGGCATAATGTCCAATCGGAATATGCAATTGGCGCGCACCGCCATGGGCGGCATAGTGGGCAGCAAGCATTTTGCGCAGTCTGCCGACCTGGACTCGCGGATAGCTGTCGGCCTGTACGTCGAAATCCTCCGATCGGCCAAGCCCGTCGACGGCGACCTGATAGGCTTTCGGAGGCTGGCTAGGGTTGGCAATAGCCTCTTCGACCAGATAGGTCAGCAGCTGCGACATCACCGGGGAGCGTATGAAGTCAGGTGATTGCAAAAGGGAACGAGTTTCTGTGCGAAGCAGCTGGCTTCGTTGCTCGTCCGAGATCGGCGAGGACATTATTCCAGCCTTCCGTTGGAACGGAGTCGCCTGGGCTGGTTGGCCTTGCGGGTAGGCAAGCTTATCATGGGAAGGCCACCCAGTCGCGCAGGCTGATCCAGCCTTCGCTGCCGACAATGATATGATCGTGGCAGGTCAGTCCCAGTTCCTTCGCGGCCTTGAGCAATCGTGACGTCGCTTCGATATCGCCATCGCTCGGGCTGGGATCTCCGGACGGATGATTGTGAGCGAGGATCATGGCTGTTGCATCGAGTGCGAGGGCCCGTTTCAGGATTTCGCGTGGATAAATGGGCGCTTCGGAAATGGAGCCCCTGCTCACCACCTCGTCGCTGATCAGCCGGTTCTTGCTGTCCAGAAACAATACGCGCACTTCCTCGACCGGCAATCGTGCCATCGCAACGACCAGATATTCGATCACGTCGCTGGCTTTGGAAAGACAGATGCGATCCAGCATCTGGTCCTTGGACGAGATCAGCATCGCCTCCCGGACAACGGACAATATGGCCTGGTAGGGATTGCTCTGGTTGACCGGGGTGTCGGAATATAAGACGGCCCCAAAAGATCCGAATTCCGCGATCAGTGCTTCGGCGACGGCGGGAGCATTGTCTATCTTCGCGAGTCTGAAAAGTCGCTCCAGGATCTGTCGACCCCGTACTGCCGAAGGCGTTGCTGGTGACGATAAGTACCGATGGTGAGGACGATCAACATCGGATAGACCCAGAAGGCTACGATCACATAATAAGCTTGGGGAAGTAGGCTTGGAATAAGCATCATCGGAATATGTGAAAGTACCTGAATTACTTGCATCGAGCATATCCATATAGTCCAATATCTTTCTGCATTTAGCGCGAGCAGCAAAAAAGCTGCTAGAATTGCCAAATCAACAATCAATATTCCCACTTCGGGATGTGTAAATCTGTGCGCCGAAGACGAAGGTGCTAGGATCGTGAGAGCGATTCCAATGATGAAGATCGCAACAGCCCGTCTTTCGGGCTGCCCGCCCTTGATGGCCGAATAAGCGCACACGGCCATCAAGAGAACGAGGAACAAGTCTATACGGGACATCTTGTGAACGAACCAAATAACGGATACGCGGTCAAGTCCCGCAAGCTTGGTTAGGCGCTTTCAACCACACGAAGCGGAGTAGAAATCTGGTCGCTACCTTTTGCCTGTGCAGGGGGGCATTCGAAAACATCTCCAAGGCTAACGGTGCGCAGTCCGGCATCTTCCCGGTCTTCCGCCAGATGCTGGTGCGCTGCCACGACTTCCCGATAGGAGCGGGCGGTCTGGGCTGCCGCATCGATCAGCTTCTCGGAAGCGTCTATGCCTGCTGTCAGGGAAAAGCGCGTTCCCGGTGCCATGCGCGCAGCGGCGATGCTGCTCATCAGTTCACCCATCTGCACCAGTGTCAGATTGAGGGACTTTTCGACCTCATTGATTTTTATGGCGATGGGGCGTGCGGCTTCAATGCGTTGGTTCAACATGTTACTCTCCTGACGCCATATACTGGGCGCCTATTTGTGACCAAAATTCCAGGAATCAACTCGGGTTGATCAACTTGCTCACCACCATCGCGGCAAGGCAGACAAAGGCGAATGCAAAGGCGAGCTTGACCGTAAGATCGGCGATCGCCCAAATTCGCGCTCCTTTGCTTAGATCAGTGCCCAATTCTCCCTGCTTGCGAAACGGAACCGAAAGGAGCGGATTGAAAGCTGTGGCATAGGATTGATATGCCGACTGTGCTTCCATCACCCTGTCCGGCGACGCTGCCTGTTGTCCAGGCAAGGGGTAAACTGCGTCGGATTTCGGCTTCTGCACAATCCCAATATTCTTGGGCACAAAAATTTTGGGTTCATATCCCTCGTGCTCGGCCAGCATCCGTGCCGCCGCCTTGCTGCTCGTCACCTGCAGTTTTTGCCTCGCTGATCGCAACCGCTCGTTTATGACGTTAGGGGTTACGCCTATTTCGCGCGCCGCCGTCTTGGCGTCATGGCCCTGCAAAAGCAGGTACAATGCCTCTTTTTCATTCTGGTTTAAATTGTCGCAAAACACGCTGGCCATGTCACCATCATATGTCACGGGCATTCATTTGGCAAAAAGGAATGCCTATCAAAAAGCTAACCTTCGGATTCCGTTGCACAAACAATGCCATGTGGATCATCATAAAGGCGTCATTACCGATGTAACGGCTACAAGAAGTTAACGGGCGGGCAAAAATTTTCTGCCGGGATTCCTCGCTTTTCGCCGGTTGAAGCACCGGCCTGGTTAACTTGTAACGTTCGGCGGGGAGGGTGTTACGGTTTGACACTCGGTGGGGTCCGCGGATCGGTTCATAGACGTAACCGTTCGACAGGAAGTCGTTGGCGATAGATTGTTTTGAACGGTGGTTCGGGATTCTGGTCCCCCAGAACGACAGACTGCCGCTCGGTCAGCAACTATGGCCTCTAGCGAATGGAATATTCTGGTCAGTATTCCACCGCTGCAATCGGTCTCCGGTTCGAACCAAGAGGAAGCGAGGCTCCCATTCTTCGCTTCTTTGGGAAATCAAATCCGGGTTGATCCAAATTCTCCCATAAATTGGATCAACCCGGAGATGATTGTCCCGCTCTGCGACGGTTGGACCGGACCGTTGGAGGGCTTGTCGGGAGCGATGTTTGGTTGCGTAGAGTAAAGAGTATAAGTGATATGATAGAAATAGAAAACGAGCAGTCCGCCGACAGAGAGCGGGAACTGTTCGTCGGTCACATGGTGACATGGGGCGCGATTATTGCGGCTTTGGTATCGGCGATAATCCTGACCCACTTCAGTTCTGCCGAAAATGAAGAAGCTGCTTCCCCGCCGCGTGCGGAAGCAACTTCCTGAGAGGATCGATGATCGGCTGCCTGTCGGCGGGTGGCTACCCACAAGTTGTCAACCCGTGATCAACGACCCGACAATTTGTGGGCCTCTTCTGCCAGCATGATCGGAATACCGTCGCGGATTGGATAGGCCAGGCCAGCGGCCTCGCTGATCAGTTCCTGCGCCTCCGGATCATGCACCAGCACTGTTCGCGTTAATGGGCAGACCAGTATTTTCAGCAGATCAGGATTGGGGTCTAATGGGTTGCGGTTCATTGCAGGGTGATCCGGTCATCGTCGCCATCCTGGCGACCAAAAAACTGCAACAGCTGGATGATCAGCTCGGCCCGGTTGGCGAGACCGTCAACTTCCAGCAGCGCCTGTTTTGACGCCGCATCAAAGGGCGCGATCTGCGCGATCCCGTTAACGAAGGCCATGTCGTCGAGTCGGCCGATACTGTCCCAGTCGACCTGATAGCCCTGCAGTTCCGCAAATCGGCGTGATTCGATTTCCAACGCTGCCCGTTCGGCGCTAGCCAGCACTTCATCCATTTCTAGAAAATCCTCGACCTCTGCTCGGACCTGCCGGAACGAGGTCGACGCGTCGATCTCCTCGATAACCCGGAACCGTGCCAGACCTTCCAGCACGACATTGAACCGACCGTCCTCCAGCGCCTCGATATCAATGATCTTGCCGAGACAGCCGACGTCGAACAGGGCAGGGCGTTGCCCGCCCTCCTTGGGCTGGATCATGCCAATCTGGCGATCTCGCGCCATCGCGTCGTTGATCAGCGCGCGATAGCGTTCTTCGAAGATATGCAGGGGCAAATGCATGCCGGGAAACAAGAGGGCGCCCGACAACGGGAAGATCGAGAGGCGTTTGGTTTCGCTCATCCGAACAGCAGGGCGCTGAGCTTCCGCCGGGTGGCGGCCACCCATTCGTCCTCAAGGCCGACCATTTCGAACAGCGACAACAATTTCTGCCGGGCGGCCCCGTCATTCCAGTCCTTGTCTGCGGCGATGATCGTCAGCAGATGGTCTGCCGCAGCATCATGGTCCCCCGTGGCGATTAGCGCGCTGGCCAGGTCGTATCGTGCCTGAAAGTCCTTGCCATCAGTCTCGACCGCCGCTTTCAGCGCTTCCAAAGCGCTGTCGTCCGGCCGGTCCTTGGCCAGTTGCAAGGTTGTTTGGGCCCGTTCGATCGCGGGATCGCCGTGCAATTCCTCGGGCAGCTCCGCTAGCGCGGCCTCGGCCTGCTCAAGGTGGCCGGCACTCACCATTGCTCGAATCAGCCCGCCGACCGCCTCGGCATTATCCGGTGCCATCTCTGCAATTTGTGCAAATATGCCCGCGGCGCGTTCGGCGTCGCCGCCGGTCAGCGCTTCCTCGCCCATCGCCAATAGCGGCTCAAGATCCTGCTTCGGTTCTGCGCCGCCGCCCACCGGCAGTTGCGCGAGCAACTGGTCGAGCGCACCGGTCAGCTGGCTCTCGGAGCGCGCGCTGGTCAGGTCCGCGACCGGCTTGCCCTGGAATATGGCATAGACCGTCGGAATCGACTGCACCTGGAACTGCGCGGCAATAAACTTGTTCTCGTCGACATTGATCTTGGCCAGCACCACACCCTTGTCGGCATATTGCGCGGCGACCTTTTCCAGCATCGGCGCCAGCGCCTTGCACGGCCCGCACCATTCGGCCCAGAAATCGAGGATGACGAGCTTGTCCATGCTCGGTCCCACAACCTCCCGCTGGAAAACTTCCACCGCTTTCTGTTCTTCGACTGTCAGTCCTGCTGTTGCCACATCATGCTCCTGTTATGACGCCGAACCTGCCGGAACGACGCCCAAATCATTCATCTTGAGCGCTTTATGTGGGGTCGGGGCGAGCAATGCCAAGGATATTTTTGCATTTGCTGCCAGTTGGAGGAGGATTAGGGCTTGTGGGGTATAAAAACCCATGCTAACCGCGCGCCTCAACTGCTGATGACGACACCCATGTCACAGCCGCCGAGCGGGCGTAGCTCAGGGGTAGAGCACAACCTTGCCAAGGTTGGGGTCG
>CAWUKF010000187.1:0-5328 GCA_963922745.1 uncultured Sphingomonadales bacterium | reverse complement strand
GCGCCGGTATAGCGGCCGCGCCAGTCGGTCAGCCATGGCGCCATGTCTTCACCGGCAGTGGTAAACCCCTTGGTCCCTACAGCCGATCGCATCTGTTTCAGCCATTGTGCTGAATTGAGCATATTCATGGTCCTTCTTCTGGTTTTTAGGGTTTGCAAAAAACGTCGCCCGAGCGAACTCTAGCGGGCGAGTTGTTCCGAGGGGCACCGGACAGCAAATCCTCAGTTCATGCAATGTTCAATCACAGGTGATATAACGAAAGCAAGGGTTAGTTAAGGGATTATTGTGAGCCTCGCACTTACGGCGATAATGTTGCTCTCGGTGCCAGAAATGCGCGAGTTGCAACCGGTAGAGCATTCGCCGGAAGAAATGGCCATGTCCTTCGTGCCCGAGCGCCCGCTCATCTATGCACAGGTCCGAATCGAAAAACGGATCATTATCCGTGTGCCTCGCCGGCGACCCTCTTCGCTGGGACCGATGGCGGATTTTTCGCAGGAAAGTGCGCGCACGACCTACCGGGAAAAGAAAATCGGCAAGTGCCTGCCGATGAACAATATTCTGGGCGTGCAACTGTTTTCTGATCGCTATCTCGACCTGGTGACCAAGGACAGGAAGCGGATCCGGGCGCAGCTGGAGGACAAGTGCCAGGCGCGAAGCTTCTATTCCGGCTTCTATGTGGAGAAAACCGGCGACGGCAAAATGTGCGCCGGCCGCGATATCCTGCATTCGCGCACCGGGGCCAAATGCGAAATTGACCGATTTCGCGAACTTGTCCCGGATCGCTAGATCAAGCGAGAAAGCTTGACAAATCCGGGTTATGCGATCATTGCCCGGCAAAAGTCCAAGAGGCTATGACAGGATGCAAGGTGCATCCTATATTTTTCCGGAACCACTATGAAATTTGCCGATCTCGGCCTGTCTGAAGAACTGCTGAAATCCGTAGCCGAAGCCGGCTATGACGAACCGACGCCGATTCAGGCGCAAGCCATCCCCCCCGTGTTGATGATGAAAGATATCATCGGCATTGCCCAGACCGGAACCGGCAAGACGGCCAGCTTTGTGCTGCCGATGATCGATATACTGGCACATGGCCGCTCGCGGGCGCGCATGCCCCGGTCTCTGATCCTCGAGCCGACGCGCGAACTGGCTGCGCAGGTCGCCGAGAATTTCGAGAAATATGGCAAGAACCACAATCTATCGATGGCGCTGCTTATTGGCGGTGTCTCGATGGGCGACCAGATCAAGGCGCTGGAAAAAGGCGTCGATGTGCTGATCGCTACTCCGGGACGGTTGATGGACCTGTTCGATCGCGGACGGATATTGATGTCGGGCTGCGAGCTGCTGGTCATCGATGAAGCGGACCGGATGCTCGATATGGGATTCATTCCCGATATCGAATCGATCTGCTCGAAACTGCCGGCGACGCGGCAAACGATGCTGTTTTCGGCGACGATGCCGCCGCCGATCAAGAAGCTGTCCGACCAGTTTCTCAACAATCCCAAATATATCGAGGTGTCACGCCCGGCGACGGCCAACACGTCGATCGACCAGTCGCTGATCGAGGTGGCTCCCAAGGCGAAGCGCAAGCTGATCGTCGACCTGCTCGACAATGAAGGCGTCGAAACCGCGATCATCTTCTGCAATCGCAAGACCGAGGTCCGGGACCTCTGCCAGAGCCTGCGCAAGGATGGCTTCGATGCCGGGCAGATCCACGGCGACATGGACCAGAGTTCGCGTCTGGCCGAGCTGGACCGGTTCAAGTCCGGCGAGATCAACATCTTATGTGCGTCCGACGTCGCCGCCCGCGGGCTCGACATCAAGGGCGTCAGCCATGTCATCAACTACGATATCCCCTGGCATCCGGATGACTATATCCACCGGATCGGGCGGACCGGACGCGCCGGAGCAACCGGCGTTGCCATCACCTTCATAACCCGCAGCGACGCGGAGCATGTCGAGAGCATCGAGAAGCTGACCGGTATGAAAATCGCGGTTCGCAAGGAAAGCAAGGCCAAGGGCGGCGGCAAGCCGGCTGACCAGGATGCGGCCAAGCCTGAGGCAGCGGCGAAGGCGAAGCCTTCCCGCAAGGCGGATGCACCGGAGCGGTCACAGCAGGAAGACCGGCCGAAGAAGGCTCGCAAAGAGGATGCGCCGAAGAAGCCGCCCCGCGCCGCCAAGACCCGCGACGAGAAGCCGCCGGTTGTTCAGGACGACAAGGATACGGATGACGGCTGGAATGGCCCGATGCCCAGCTTTCTGGGCGCCAAGCTCAACCGCTAGATTTTACTTATTGCAGGGTCAGGCTGTCCAGGATCGTGGCGGCCAGAGGCGCGGTTGAACGGGTCTGGTCGGCAGCATAGGTAATCTGCGCCTGGACCATCGTACCATCCGGCTTGCGCAGCAGCCGCAGGTTGGACTTGAGCCCGTTGGTGAGCGTCCCGGACGCCCGATATTCATTCTTCCCGACGGTCTCGCCGGTCATGGCTTCATTGGCATCCTCGACCTGCTCGACGGCCTTGCTCCAGGCTGCATCCTCGCGGTTTTCGACCCAGCTGACCGAGAGCTTCGTCCCGCTGGCAGTCTCCGTATAGACCCGGCCATTATCGTCGCTGTCGGTTTCATCCACTGTCCAGCCGCTCGGCACCATGATGGTGTAACCGCGCAGGGCGTTGGTGTAGCTTTCCATGCTGGTCAGATCGACCGGAGCCTTTTCCTCGCCACCCTTCGCAGCAGCGGCCTCGTCGCGGATCGCCTGGGTGGCGGCATCCGCCTGCCGGGCCAGTTCCTCGCTCGACGGAACATCGCCGACCGCTTCCTGTTTACCGCAGGCGGAAAGGAGCAGTGCGAGCGACAGGGCGGCACCGAATGGAAGAATTGGAAGCATGTTTTTCATATGAGCCAGACTTAAGAGCAGCCGGCGCAAACATCAATGGGCATATTGGATCGAGGGCAGAATGCCGGGGGGCAGGAACCACGATCTCCCACTGTTGGATTTGGCCGAAAATGTCAAATCCAACAGGGTGCGTCCAGATTAGGCCGCGTTATCAATGCCCAGATCGGCCAGCTTGCGGTAGAGAGTTGAGCGCCCGATCCCGAGCCGCCGGGCAACCTCGGTCATCCGGCCGCGATAATGGCCGATGGCGAGGCGGATCACGTCGGCCTCGATCTCTTCCAGCGGTCGCAAATTGCCATCCTCGCAATAAAGGGTGATGCCGATGCCCTCCGGGCTGTTCATCAAATGCGGTTCCATGTCTCCGGATTCGGCGACAAAGGAGGCGATCTGCGGAAATTCTTCGCAGCTCAGGGCGTTGTGGTCGCACATCACGGCGGCGCGGAACAATACGCTCTGCAGTTGCCGGACATTGCCCGGCCAGCGATAGCTGCGCAACAGGTTCAGGGCCTCGTCGGTGATGCCGAGGCTGCGCAGGCCGGGCTGCAGCGCGAGGCGGGCGAGAAAATGGCGAGCCAGCGCCGGTATGTCGCCGGTGCGATCGCGCAGCGGCGGAATCGTCAGCTGCACAACGTTCATCTGATAATATAGATCCTCGCGGAAATTGTCCTTCTCGACTTCCCGCTGCAGCGTGCGATTGGTCGCGGCGATGACGCGGACGTCGAGCTGGAAACTGTTCGGGCTGCCGAGCGGCTGGATATCCGAATGTTTCAGGAAGCGCAGCAGGCGGACCTGTGTTTCCGGCGGAATACGGTCGACTTCGTCGAGGAAGATGGTGCCGCCCTCGGCTTGCTGGAGCAGGCCGATCTTGCGGTCGAAGGCACCGGTAAAGGCGCCCTTTTCATGACCGAAAAGGATCGAATCGAGCAGATTTCCGGTAATCGCGCCACAATTCAGCTTCAGCATCGGCAATTTTGATCGCGGACTGGCGGCGTGGATGGCGTCAGCAATGACTTCCTTGCCAACCCCGCCTTCGCCTTCGATCAGCACCGGCACCCGGGCGCGGGCTGCCTTGGCGGCAATCGCCAGCGCGGCACGGAAAGCCGGGGCAGCGCCGACAATTTCTTCAAAGGCGAGCGGCACCGAGATTTTTTCGCTGAGCGGCCGCAGTTCGCCGTCCTCCCGCGAGGATTCGACCGCGGCGTTGAGCGCCTGCAGCATCCGTTCCGGGGCGACCGGCTTGATCAGATAATCGGTGGCACCGGCGCGGACGGCGTCGACGGCTTCGGCAATCGAGCCAACGGCGGTGAGCATCAGGATTGGCAGGGCGGGCCGGCGGGCCTTCAGTTCGATGATCAGTTCGGTGGCCTCGGATCCCGGCACCCAGTGATCGAGTATGATCGCGTCGAGCATCATCCCGTCCTGCGTGCCGAGCGTGGCGATCGCAGTTTCGGCGTCGCGGGCATAGATGGTACGAAAGCCCGCGCGCGAAGCTAGCGCCGAAATCAGCCGACACTGTGCCGGCTCATCATCGATCAGCAGCAGTAATTTTGTGCCGTTTTGTACCATTTTTGTCCCGATTGTCCCGCAATGAAGCATTTTCATACGGGCAATCAGTAAAGAGCCGATTAAAGCGGCAATAAAAATTCTATCGAAATTGACGGTGGGTAAGACTTGAGGCTTGGCTAGTATAGGGTTACACCTGCGGCAGTTTTGGAATAAAATATGGGGAAATCATGACTGCAAACAACAATTTGGGCCCGGCCCAGGAAACCTACTCGAAATTTCTGTCGATGCTGAAAGTCGGCACCATCCTGACCGCTCTGGTGGCAATCCTGGTGGTTATTCTCATTTCCTAACGGATTGGAATCTAGTGTGAAAATTGCGGTATTGAAGGAGCTCGCCGACGGCGAAGCGCGTGTCAGCGCGTCACCCGAAACGGTCAAGAAGTTCATCGCCCTGGGTGCGACCATGGCGGTAGAAAAGGGTGCCGGACAGGCCGCGGCGGTCGCCGATACCGACTATCAGGACATGGGAGCCACCGTCGGCACGCGCCAGGCGGTGCTCAAGGACGCCGACATCGTGCTGGGCGTTCAGGGCCCCGATCCGCAATCCCTCAAAGGCATCAAGAAAGGTGCCTGGCTGGTCGCCGGCCTCAATCCGTTCGGCGAGCGCAAGCGGGTCGACGAATATGCCAAGCTGGGCATTGATGCGCTGGCGATGGAATTCATGCCGCGGATCACCCGCGCGCAATCGATGGATATCCTGTCCTCGCAATCCAATCTCTCGGGCTATAAGGCGGTGCTGCTGGCGGCGAACGAATATGGCCGCGCCTTTCCGATGATGATGACCGCGGCGGGCACGGTTTCCGCAGCGCGCTGTTTCGTCATGGGGGTCGGCGTCGCCGGTCTGCAAGCGATTGCCACCGCCCGGCGGCT
>CAWUKF010000186.1:0-5330 GCA_963922745.1 uncultured Sphingomonadales bacterium | reverse complement strand
CTAAGACCGGAACAACAACAATCGGGTCGACCGGCGGGTCGACCGCAACCGGGATGGCCGGATCGACCGGCGCTATCGGGATCAGCGGCAATATAGCAACAATCGCAACTACAATCGCAGCAGCCGCCAGTGGAACCGCAGCTGGCGCAATGATCGCCGCTACGACTGGCAGCGCTATCGTCAGGCCAACCGCAACCATTATCGGCTGGGACGCTATTATGCTCCCTATCGCGACTATCGCTACCGGCGGCTGAACATAGGTATCTATCTGGGTTCTGCTTTCTACGGCTCACGCTACTGGATCAACAATCCCGGCTACTACCGTCTGCCGGCAGCCTATCCGGGAACCCGCTGGGTCCGCTACTATGACGATGTGCTGCTGATCGACACCTATAGCGGCGAAGTCATTGACGTGATCTACGACTTCTTCTGGTAAGCCGGACAAAATGCATCTTCAGACCCGCTGCCCTAAAAGGCGGCGGGTTTTTTGCTGGATAACGGACTGGCGTGTTGCCGTTTCTTTCCGGTTGCAACTTGCGGTGCGGCGAAGCAAAAGCATCCTGTGATCAACAGGAGGATATGGATGATACGCGCGCTCGGACTGACACTATCGACTCTGGCGCTCGGGATGGTTTCCGCCACCGCCATTGCCCAGGACCAGATCATCCGGGTCGGCAATCTGCTGACCGATGCCGCGTCGTCTCCCAGCGGTCCGGCAACCATCATTGTCCGTGACGGCAAGATCGCCGAAATCCGGCGCGGCGCGGAACCGGTGACCGATGCCAATGCCACCGTGATCGATCTCGGCACCAAGACCGTGATGCCCGGCCTGATCGACCTGCACGTCCACCTGACCAGCGATCCCGGCGGCGATTTCTGGAAGGAAACCACAGAACCTGCCGAATGGGGCGTGGTCGTCGGTGCCAAAAATGCGCTGGTCACCGCCAAGGCCGGCTTCACCACCGTGCGCGAGGCCGGCTCGTCGCAATATAGCGCCTTCTCGCTCCGCCGCGGCACCGCCGAAGGAATGATTCCCGGCCCGCGGATCATCGCCGCAGGCCCGCCGCTGGCAATCATCGGTGGCCATGGCGATGTCTCGGGTTTTACCGAAGATGTGAACGACCTGCTGACCAGTGGCTATAGCTGCACCGGTGCGGTCGAATGCGCTGCCAAGGTCCGCAAGGCATCGCGCGCCGGTTCCGATATCATCAAGATTACCGCCACCGGCGGCGTGTTGTCGCAGCAGGGGCGCGGGCTGGATGCGCAATTCACCAGCGAGGAAATGCAGTCGATCGCCGATACCGCTCATTCGCTGGGCCTGAAGGTGATGGCCCACGCCCATGGCGCGCGCGGCATTGAGGCTGCCTCGCGCGCCGGCATCGACACGATCGAGCACGGCACCTTCGCCGACGAGGCAGCGCTGAAGGTGATGAAGGCCAACGGCACCGTGATGATCCCGACTCTGATGGCATTCAAGGGGGTCAGCGAAGGTCTTGGCAAAGGCGTCTACACGCCGGTGGTCGAGGAGAAGATCCGTATGACCCTGGGCAAGGTAGGCAAGGCAGTGAGCCTGGCCAGGCAGATGGGCGTGCCGATCGCCTTTGGCACCGACGCCGGGGTCTTCACCCACGGTCGCAATGCCGAGGAGCTGCAGCTGATGGTCGATGCCGGCCTGACTCCGCGCGAAGCGGTCGCCAGCGCCACCACCGGTGCGGCGAAGGTGCTCGAAATGGACGACCAGATCGGCCGGATAGCGGTCGGCTATTCCGCCGACCTGATCGCGATCGACGGCAATCCGCTGGACGATGTCCGCAAGCTCGAAAAGGTCGACTGGGTGATGGTGCGCGGTCGCGTGATCGACTAGGCACCGGCGATGGCGAGCCACTTTTCGAAAAAGCAGAACGAGCGCTACGCCAGCCCGAAACGGATGGCGGCGTTCGGCCGGCGGGTCACCGAAACGCTGAACGCCCATCCCCGCGTACAGTGGCTGGAAAGTCCCTTCGTCCAGCTCTACGTCCACCAGCATTTCCTCAGCGACGCCGACTGCGATCTGCTGATCGACATGATCGAAAGCGACAGCCAGCCCTCGACCCTGTATGAGGGCACCGAGCGCGAGGGCTATCGCACCAGCTACAGCTGCAATGTCGATCCCGCCGACCCCGACATCCGCCGCATTGACCAGTCGATCTGCGATCTGATGGGCCTGCCGCAGTCGCACAGCGAGATATTGCAGGGCCAGCGCTACCGGCCGGGCCAGCAGTTCAAGGATCATCACGACTATTTTCACGAAGGCGAGAAATATTGGCAATATGAAGGACCCAATGGCGGCCAGCGCAGCTGGACCGCCATGGCCTATCTCAACGAACCGGAAGGCGGTGGCGCGACTGCCTTTCCGCAGCTGGACTATCAGGTCGAACCCCGCCGCGGCATGCTGCTGATGTGGAACAACATGTTGCCCGACGGGACCCCCAATATCGACACGCTGCACGCCGGAAGACCGGTCGAGCAGGGCACAAAATATATCATCACCAAATGGTTCCGCCTCAACCCGTGGCAACAGGGCGCATCGGGCTGAAATCCGGGGCATTCGCGACCAACACACAATCGCTTTCGACCAACGACATCGGTGCGACGGAGATTTCGTTGCGAGTGATACTTTACCGTGTTAGCTCGACATAACAGTTTTTGGATAGGAACAAGACATGATCAAGAAACCGCTCTCCCTTCTCCTGGGCACCAGCCTGCTCGCCACCGGCGGCATCGCTACCGCCCAGCCGCTGGCTATCACCGCCGCCGCTGCGATGGAGCATCACGAATCTGCGGAAATGACCGAAGCCGAGAAGTTGAAGGCGCTGTTCGCCAAAAGCGACGAGGACAATCTCAAGCGCAACCCGATCGGCGCACTGTTCCGCGGCGATGAACGCTATGCCGACCAGCTCGGCGACTATATTTCCGACGAATATTTCGCCAGGGAAAAGGCTGCGGAAACCGCCGAACTGGCCGCGCTGCTGAAAATCGACCGCAGCAAGCTCAGCGCCACCGACAAGATCGCCTATGATGTGTTCAAACGCGACAAGGAGCAGGCGCTCAAGGGCTATTCCGACGAGATCATGGCGCTGACCGTGGTCCGCCCGGTCAATCATTTCAGCGGCTTCCACACCTTCTATCCCGACTTCGCCTCCGGCAAGGGTGCCGCGCCGTTCAAGACGGTGAAAAATTACGAAGATAATCTGAAACGCCACAAGCAGTTTATCGTGATCGGCGATCGTTCGATTGAGCGGTTCCGCGAGGGCATGAAGAGCGGCGTGGTCGAGACCAAGCTGACGATCAACAACGTTATCGAACAGCTCGCCACGCAGATCGGCCTCGGCCTCGAAAACAGCCCCTTCATGGCACCGACGAAGAATTTCCCCGAGGACTTCAGCGAGGCCGACAAGGCGCGCCTGACCAAGGAATATGCCGCGGCGACCAAGGACATTTTTGCCGGCTACCAGCGCATGCATGATTTCCTCAAGAACGAATATCTGCCGGTTGCCCGCGAAGGCGTGGGCCTGAGCGCGATGAAGGGCGGCGATACTCTCTACGAATATATGATCGAGAATACGACAACGCTGCCGCTCAAGGCCGACTATATCCACAATCTCGGCCTGAGCGAAGTCAAGCGGATCAAGACCGAAATGGAGGAAATCAAGGACGAAGTTGGCTTTGACGGGACCCTGCCCGAATTTTTCGAATATCTTCGCACCGATCCGAAATTCCACCCGGAAAGCCGGGAAGCGCTGACCCAGGCCTTCTATGATATCGGCAAGAAGGTTGATGCCAAAATAGACGGGCAGTTCAAGGTCGTACCTAAATCGCCGCTGGAAATTCGGCCTTATGATGAATCGATTGAGAAATTCCAGGCTGGCGGCTCCTACCAGAGCGGCACGCCCGATGGTTCACGTCCCGGCGTCTTCTATTTTAACGCCTATGACCTGCCCTCGCGCAGCACCTCGGGCATCACCACCCTCTATCTGCACGAAGGCGCTCCGGGCCATCACTTCCAGATTTCGCTGGCCCAGGAAAATACCGACCTGCCGAACTTCATGCGCTTCGGCGGCAACACCGCTTTCGTCGAAGGCTGGGCGCTCTATGCGGAGAAGCTTGGCTATCCGATGGGCCTGTACACCGATCCCTATCAGCGCTTCGGCCATCTCGACGACGAAATGCTCCGTGCGATGCGGCTGGTTGTCGACACCGGTCTGCACAGCAAGGGCTGGACCCGCGACCAGGCAATCCAGTACATGCTCGACAACAGCAGCATGGGCAAGACCGATGCCACCGCCGAGGTCGAACGCTATATCGCGATCCCTTCACAGGCCCTCGCTTACAAGATCGGCGCACTGACCATTCAGCGGTTGAAAAAGGAAGCCCAGGACGCGCTTGGTGACAAGTTCGACGTCCGCGAATTCCATAACCAGGTCCTCAATACCGGCGCGCTGCCGATGACGGTGCTGGAGACCAAGATCCGCGACTGGATCGCTTCGCAAAGCTAAATTGAAAGGTGCGGGCGGGGCTCAGTCTCCGTCCGCGCCGATTATCGGCCACAAGGTCGTTATGATCCAGAGCGTAGCTGCCGTGATGACCAGCCCGCCCAGAGCGATAACCGGACCAAATTGCGGCGCGACCATGATCACCGTCCACAGGGCACCGACGTGCATCGCCACCCCGATATTGAACAACAGCCATTGCCAGAACGCAAATCGCACCACCCGGTCGCGATCAGACCGGCTGAACAGATAGGAAAACCCGATCGCCCACAGCCCGCCGAGCAGACCGGCATGGGCGTGCGGCGAAGACACGCCAAATTGCTGGGTGACCCCCAGATAAATGCCGAACAACAGAGTAAAAAGCAGCCAGACCAGCCCCGACTTCGCCCACAGGCGTACCACATGTTTCGCAAGCATATTCCATCCCCCAATAGAAATGCGACCCGAAGGGCAGGGATTTACACAGGATTGGCTAGATTGTCGAGGAGAGGCAGGGTTCGGCAAGCTCACCTCTGACGGAAAAGGAAGAATATAGCCCCTTCTCCCGTGCGGGAGAAGGGTGTGGTCCGTCATTGCAAACCCGGCGCAGGCCGGGGAAGCAATTCAGGACCGCGCGGGCCGCAGTGGATTGCTTCGGCGCTTCTCTCCTCGCAACGACGAATGTAAAAAGCCCTGTCCTACATAGCGCCGACTGTGATAATCCCTCGCCATGAACAAAGCAAAATCCTCCCGCCAAAACCTGCCATTTTTCGACGATTTAGGATCAGGCTGCTTTCTTTCTTTTAACACTGTAAAGTTTGT
>CAWUKF010000185.1:0-5337 GCA_963922745.1 uncultured Sphingomonadales bacterium | reverse complement strand
TCGGCGTCGACGCTGTTGCGGCTACCATAAGCGGCGCCGAGTTCGGTCCGATCCCCGACATTGTCGCTGAACAGCTCGATGGTGCCGGCAATTGCGCCCTGCCCCTCTGCACCGCTACCGCCACCGCGCGTGATCCGGGCGCTTTTCAGCGCCAGCGCATCATAGCCAGGCCAGGCGACCCAGCCGCCGAACGGATCTGCCTGCGGCACTCCATCGAGGATCAGCAAGGCGCGCGAAGACGCATTGCCGCCCAGTCCGCGCAAGGTGACACCCTGGCTCGTCGGATTGGCCGAGCGCGCATCGGAACGGCGGAATTGCTGCAGCCCGGGGATATCGCGCAAGGCATTCTCGACCGGTTGCGCGGTATCGAGTGGGATGTCGAGCGCGCTATAGGCCTCATCGCCAAGCGCGGTCGGCAGGCCGGTGACAATAATCTCGGGCAACCGGCGATCGGCAATGACGATTCTGTCGTCCTCACCATCACCCGGTTTCTGACCCCAGGCGGGAACATGCATCGCGACCAGCGGCAGCGCCAAAATCCATTTATTCATTCTGCCGGCTTCACCGCTTCCGGAGCCGCTTTCCGAAAAGCCTCCAGTTCGTTGCACGCCGCATCAATCCGCTCCAGTTTGGGAAAACCGCTCAAATCCGTCTCGAACCGGCGCGCATTGTACATCTGTGGCACCAGGCATACATCAGCCAGATTGGGCTGGTCACCACCGAAAAAACCGCTCTCCGGGGCCATCGCCTCCAGCGCGGTGAAGCCTTCAACAATCCAGTGGCGATACCAGCGGTCGATCGCCTCCTGCTCCTGTCCCAGCTCATTTTTGAGATATTTCAAGATCCGCAGATTGTTGACCGGATGGATATCGGCCGCGATCACCATCGCCTGAGCGAGCGTGGTCGCCCGTTCCAGCGGATCGCGCGACACCATCGGCGGCTCGGGATGCTTGGCATCAAGATAGTCGATGATCGCCAGCGACTGAGTCAGGTCCTGCCCGTCGATCGACAGCATCGGGACAAAGCCCTGCGGATTGCGCGCGACATAATCCGGTGCCTTTTGCGCGCCGTCGAGCAGGCTGGTGTCGATGGACCGATAGGCGACGCTCTTGAGATTGAGCGCGATGCGCACCCGGTAGCTCGCCGAGCTGCGCCAATAGTCATAAAGGATGATATCTGTCATGGCATGGCTTTGACGACTGGGCAGCGGAAAAGCAAGAGCTGCCGTCGGCACCGACACGGCCTATGCCACCGAACCTCCGGAAATCGGAATATCACCCTGCGGCTCGAGCGACGGCGTGCGCCCGGTCCGCTTCGCCAGCTCGGCCAGCAGTGTCGGCGTCAGTCGGTTTGCCACCGCCGGATGTGCCACGATCCGCAGGGTGCCGGCACCCCGATCCCGCTCCGCCTGCCGGAGCAGCTTCAACGCCGCATTGGTGCTCGGACTGGCCTGCATGATTTCCAGAACCGACGGTCGTAGCTTGCGGCTGACAATCTGCAGCAAACCGAAGCCGTTGATTGCGGTGCGCTCGCAATTGCCCGTCATATGCTCGTCAAAGATCGCGGTCACGGCGGTTCGCTCCGCCTTGGCCGGCAAGGTCGGGAAATCGACCCCGACATTGCCGGTGATATCGAGCCGCACCAGCGCCCGCGCAACTTCTCTCGCCGCCCGCTTCGCAAGCTCGAACGGCGGCAGCGGCCCGTCGACATCGATCAGCGTCATCGCCGGAGTCAGCGAGACCAGCAGGCTCCCGCCCTCAAAATCGATCCGTCCGCTTTCCGCCTGCTCCAGCGCTTCATGCCAGCCGTGCTGGGTCAGCAAATCCTCGTCATGCGGATGAAGCGGCTGGACCGGCAAAGCGCTTGCCGCGATTTCTGCCAACAGATCTGGCCCCTCGTGCAACGGACTGCCCGGTTCCGCTGGCCTGGCCCTGGCACGTTTTGCCTGGCCGCCCTGCTCGTTCAGCGCACTGCGCACGATCGCTACCCGGACCACCGAGCCTTCGGTTGCCCCCCCGGGCAGCGGCTGCAGCAACGCTTCCTGCCCGTCGGGCAGCGTTACGATCCCCGATTTTCCGGTGACCCATTGGCGGGTGAATTTGGCATCGACGACGCTGCCCGGCCTCGCACGGCCATCGACACGCTCAATGCGGATCTGCGCCAGTTCGCCCTGCTCGAGGCGCAGCGCACGATTCTCGCCGATCCCGGCTTCGTAAAGCCAGCCGCTGGCAAAATCAGCCAAGGGGATAGCCCGAGCTGATCAGCAGGTTGCGGGTCTCGTAGAGCGGCAGGCCCATGACGCCGCTGTAGCTGCCGGACATCCAGGTAACGAAGGCCTCCGCCGTCCCCTGGATCGCATAGCCGCCAGCCTTTCCCTCGCCCTCGCCCGAAGCAATATAGGCCTCGATCTCGCGCGGCTCGAACCGCTTGAACTTGACGATGCTGTCGGACAATTTGCTGCGCGCGGTGCCGTCCGGTGCAATCACGCAGACCGCGGACATCACGTGGTGCCGCCGCCCGCTGACCAGTTCGAGAAAGGCGCGCTGCTCCGCCGCATTGGCGGCCTGCCCCATTATCCGGCGACCGACCGCAACCGTGGTGTCGCCCGCAACCAGCACCTCCTGGTCTTTGCGTTCGACGGCAGCGGCCTTTTCCCGGGCCATCCGCAGCACATAGTCGCGCGGTAACTCGCCCTTGTGCGGGCTCTCGTCGATATCGGGAGAGATGATGCGGTCAGGCGTCACGCCCAGCCGACCAAGCAGCTCCAGACGCCGCGGGCTGGAGGAGGCGAGAACCAGTTTCATGGAATGCAACACTCTCTGAACCGTTCGGGCTGAGCTTGTCTCAGCCGCTTGTGCGCATGCGCCGCCTGCCGATCGCTGTCCGTCGACAGGCTCAGGACGAACGGCATTCCATCACTTGAAACGATAGGTGATGCGACCCTTGGTCAGGTCATAAGGGGTCAGCTCGACCAGCACTTCGTCACCAACCAGCACACGGATGCGGTTCTTGCGCATCTTGCCGGCGGTATGTCCCAGGATTTCGTGGCCGTTTTCCAGCTCAACCCGGAACATGGCGTTGGGAAGCAGTTCGCGAACCATCCCCTTCATTTCCAGTAATTCTTCTTTTGCCATATGGCGGTACATTTTCCCTGCTATCGCGGCAAATCCGCGTGTTGCAGTGCGCCATAACGGCAAATGCGCAAAAAGGGAAGGATTAGCTGCATCTGCCCGAACGATAATATCTATGGCCAGCACCGCAATTTCGCTGCGACAATTTAATACAAAGAAATTATACCATCAGCCTGATTTGCATGGCACTTCGGACATCTTCTCTTCCCCCTTAGTAGAGTTATGAACCCTGTTATGATTTCTCCCCCCAAGCTGCTGAACGGCTCATCCCCCCTGGCCCTGGCCGCTCTGTTGCTCGCTGCTCCCGCCGGCGCGCAAACCACCAACGCCGACACGGACTATCCCGATGAGGAAATCGTCGTCATCGCCGAACGGCCGCGCGGCGCCGTGGTCACCGAGATCCCGCCGGTGGTCGAACTGAGCGAAGCGGATATCGCAAGCTACGGTGCATCCTCCGTCTCCGATCTGCTCGACGCGCTCTCATCCCAGACAAGCTCCGGCCGGGGCCGCGGCAGCGGCCGTCCGGTCGTGCTGATCAATGGCCAGCGCACATCCGGCTTCCGCGAAATCCGCGACCTGCCGCCCGAAGCGATCCGCACAGTGCAGGTATTCCCGGAAGAATTGGCGCTGCAATATGGCTATCGCCCCGATCAGCGAGTGATCAACTTCATCCTCAAGGACAATTATACCGGGGTCAGCCTGTCGGGCGAATATGGCGTACCGACCCAGGGTGGCCAGGGACGCTCCGAACTGGAAACCACGGTCACCCGCATCGGCAAGAAAAGCCGCGTCAACATCAATCTGGAATGGGAGCACAACACGGCGATTACCGAAAGCGAGCGTGATATCATCCAGACTCCGGCGGGCGATCTGGTCAATCTCGGCGATTTCCGGACGCTGGTCGCGCCCTCGGACAATGTCGAGCTCAACGCCAACTACAGCCGGACCTTCGACAACGGCATGGCGCTGTCGCTCAACGGGGGCTATGTCTATGACAAGTCGCGCGGTCTCCAGGGCCTGCCGAACGGCACGCTGCAGGTAGCAGGCGATCCGCTGTTTCGCTATTTCACCGAATATGGGCCGCTCAACCGGGTTCAGGAAAGCAATACCGCGCAGGCCGGGCTGACCCTCAATGGCAGTCTCAGCGAATGGCGCTGGTCGCTGACCAGCAACTATACCCGCGCACAGATCAACACCGACACCGACCGGTCCGGCGACATCACCGCACTGCAGGCAGCCATCGATGCGGGATCGGTTGATCCGCGGGCCGACAGTTTCGGCAATCTGCTGGGCACGCCGGTTACCGACAGCGCCCGTGTGGTCAACCAGACGTTCAACAATCTGGCCACCATTTCCGGCAGTCTGCTCAACCTCCCCTCCGGTACGGTCACCTCGACCATCCGGGCCGGCTATAACCGGGAAGATCTCGACAGCCGCGAGAGCCGGCGCGGGATTCTCACCTCGACCAGTCTCGGTCGCGACAGGCTGAGCACAGGCGTCAATATCGACATCCCGCTGGCCGACGAGAATATCGACGTGACCGAGGCGATCGGCAAATTGTCGGTCAACGGCAATCTCGGCTATGCTGACCTGTCCGATTTCGGCGGCCTCGTGGAATATGGTTTCGGCCTGAACTGGGAACCGTTTGACGGGCTGGTGTTCACGGCTTCCGCGATCGGCGAGGAAGCGGCCCCCGGCATCACCCAACTCGGCAATCCCGTCATCATCACGCCAGACGTCACCACCTTCGACTTCGTCACGGGCCAGACCGTGCTGGCGGCGATCACCACCGGCGGCAACCCGGCGCTGCTGGCGGAAAAGCGGCGCGACATCAAACTGGCGGTCAACTACCGGCCCGAATGGCTCGATGGCTTCAGCTTTCTCGGCGAATATTTCCGCAACAACAGCAATAATGTCGCATCCAGCTTCCCGCTGCTGACGCCCGAGATCGAGGCAGCCTTCCCCGACCGCGTCACCCGCGATCCCTCCGGCCAGCTGATCGCGATCGACCGGCGGCCGGTCAACTATGCCAATGTCCGCAGCGAACGAATCCGCTACGGCATCGATTTTTCCAAACGCTTCGGCGAACGGCGCGGCGGGCCAGGCCGGGCGGAGCGCTCACCAGGAGGCGCGAGACCTGACGCTAAAGCACAGGGTGAAAACTCCGCAGAGGGCACGCCCCCCAAAGCTGAGCAGGGTTAGCGGC